>JAYSLK010000759.1:0-4920 GCA_043725585.1 Actinomycetota bacterium | reverse complement strand
GTGTCGAGGAACCGCACCGGCTCCGGGAGCGGCTGCACCGGCGAGCCGGCGGGTATGTACCCGGCGACGTCGACCACGAGGTCGGTCACCGCGAGCGTGCTGATACACACGTCGCCGTCGACGTCCAAGCCGGAGATGACGAGGTTGGGCACGGTCTGGTCGCGCACATAGTTCACGTTGCTGGCGACAGGCCGCACCTCGCGACACGGATGCACCGTGACGAACCCGCCGGCGACGGGGTTCGTCACGGTGACATTCAACGCGACACCGACAGCATCGACTGGCACACCAGCCACGCCCGCAACAGCAACGACCTGTGTGAGCTGCGGCGGCAACGCTCCCCCCGAGGGCGGTCCGGCAACGGCGACCCCGGACAGCCCCACAGCGATCGCGACGATCACCGCGAACGCAACCGGCTTCCGATCGTTCGTCCGATCATTCCTGCGGATCGCGATCACCTGATCACCGTTGGGCACGCGACGTCGGTCCGATCGGGGAACATGAAACGGGGCGGCGAGAAGAGGTCCCAGCGCAGAGGGCGTCTCATCGAGGCGTTGCCGCCGCACAGCAGCAGGCTTCCGTCGGTCATCCACGTCGCATCCGTGCCGAGGACCATCGAACCGAAGACGATCGGAGTGCTGGCGACCACCGTTCCGTCGAGCGCGGCGACCTCCAGCGACGTGACCTCGGTGCCGAATCCGATCGCTCTCGGCACCTGTCGGTGGAACTCGATGTACCGGGCTCCGGGCGACAGCGTGAGGTGCTCTGCCGCGACCGGCAGCAGGCCGACACCACCGATCGGGTCACCGAAGTTGTCGAACAAGCGAATCTCCGGCTGCTGCCGGCTGTTCCAACGCCAGAACACGAGCACGGACAGGTCGCGATCGACACCGAGGAAGTTCCCCGGGTTGTCGGCCCCGACCAACGGGACCGACGCCCACTCGGAGGGTTCGGAAAGCTCCCACAAGGTCAGGAGGTCGGGCGCCGGGGTCGTTCGGACGGCCACGCCGAAATCGCCGACGTCGTTGGCAACCGGCAGCGTTCGATCGGTGCCGAAGGGAGTCGCCGGCACGGTCGTGGCCCGTGATCGGACGATTCGGCCCGTTCGGTCGACCTCGTACAGTGTGTCGCCGCCCACGAACCTGGCGGTCCGACAATCAGCCGAGATGTCGAGCGGGCGCGACGTGGCCGGTGTCAGCACGTTGGCCACGGCCGCCCCTGGGGAGCCGCTGGACAGATCGACCCACCGCCATCTGCCGTCGATCGCGGAGATGGCGAGCTGACACACCAGATCGTTGCCATCGCGCGAGTCGTACAAACGTTGCGGCGAGAGCGCGACGATCGAGTCGACACCCACGACATAGCCGACGAGATCGACGATGACATGGACCGACTGGTTCGAGCGCAAGCAGATGCCGAAGTTGTCGATCCCGACGATCGCCATGTTCGCCACGTCCTGACCGATGTCGAAGTTGAGGTTCGAGGTCAGCGCCAACTGACGGCACGGTGTCGCCGTCACCCATCCCGGCGCGGAGCCTTCGGTGGCGGTGAGATTCAGGATCGCTGCGGTTGCCAACGTCGAGACGCCGTGCCTACCGCGGGGATCGAACCGCCGCCCCGTCGGGCTCAGCGGGCCACCGAGATCGGATCTGGTGTCGAGGATCCGTTGCGGGGCCGGCAGCAGGGTGATGTCGGTGGCCGCGGCGGGCACGTAGCCGGCGACATCACCGACCACATCCATGTCGACGTTCGCGAACAGGCACAACGATCCATCGACCCCAAGGGCGGTCGTGACGAGGTTCGGCACGATCGATCCGGCCGTGGCGTTCAGCGACGACGTGGCTGGCACCGGCTGACCGCAGGGGAACACCGTCAAGAAGCCGCGGCCCGACGGTGACACGGCCGTTGCGTTGAAGACCACGGCGCGGGCATCGGCGGGGACGCCGTGCGTTCCGGCGATCCGCACCGAGCGCACCTCTCCGGTCCGAAGCCGCGCGCCCGCCGCGCTCGACGGGTCGCGCGTGTCGAGGAATCGGGACGGCGCAGGCAGCAGCACCAGATCCGAACCGACCGGCACGTAGCCGGCGAGATCCACGATCACGTCGGTCGTGGCCATGGTGTCGATGCAGACTTCCCCGTACTCACCGACCGCGGTGATCACGAAGTTCGGCACGGTCTGACCTGCGACGTAGTTGAGATTCGACGCGAGCGGGCGGGCGCTGCCACAGGGATAGACGGTGAGGAACCCGGCGGCCGACGGCTCCGTGACGGTGACGTTCAGCGCGACACCGGCCACGTCGAACGGGATCTCGTACACGTCCCAGGTGGAGATCACCAACGTGTGGACCGGCACCAGCGCCCCACCCGAGGGCCAGGCATTCGCAGTTGCCGACGGCAGGCACGCCGCCGACATCGCCATTGCTGTCGCGAAAGCGACACCGACCACCTTGCGCACGAACCCTCCGGAGATCGATCGAGTCGACCACACCGATCGCTCAGGAACCAAGTTCACCACGAAGATCGACACTGACGCCATGGTGCGTTCGACTCATCATGGGTAATGGAGCGATCAGGGTGGCGGTCGACGGGGCCGTGGGGAGTTACATGAGGTGATGGATCAGTCCGACGACGGTGCGACCTACGCGAAGCACTCGCGGGAGTTGATCCGGTTCGCGACGGCCCTGGTCGGTCCCGTCGGAGCGGAGGATCTGCTCGCAGCAACGATGGTCCGCTCCATCGGCACCAGACGTTGGCCCGAGATCGAGAACAAGCGGGCGTATCTGTATCGCGTCATGTGGAACGAAGCCGCACGGTCGAGGCGATCGACGCAACGTCGGCTCGAACGCGAGTCGCGGCTCGTGAGCTCCAACCTGGACGAGCGGGATCCCGGCGATTCGAGCGATGCCGACGTGATCGCACTGATCGCCCGTCTCGATCTGCGACAACGTGCCGTGGTGTTCCTGACCTACTGGTCCGATCTCGAACCGTCGACGGTCGCCTCCATGATCGGTGTCTCGAAGAGGACCGTCGAACGCGAGTTGACCGCTGCTCGCAGGTGTTTGAAGGAGATGCTGTCATGACGACCGAACTCGACGACCGGATCCGCAGCTTCGTACGCCGGATCGACGACCTCGCCCCCGTCGCTCCGGACTTCGAGGAACTCCTCGGCCGAGGATTTCGAACAGGCGCCACTGCGGAGCACGCCCGACCACGGCGGCTCGTACTACCACTCGTCGCGGGGGCGATCGCGCTGACGATCGCGCTGTTGATCGTGGTTACCCGTCGCCCCGAGGCTGTGCCTGCCGTGCAGCTCACTCGTCACTCGATTGTCGACGAGCTCCCGGCCGGCTGGGCCGCGCTCGGGGCAGACGACGCCAGGCGACCGATCGACCAGCCCCCCGACTCCGGCGACGTCGCGGTGTACGCGACCGCCGCCTTGCCCCTCGGGGCCGTTGTGGCAATCATCCCGAGAGACTTCTCGATGCTCGACGCCGACCAGCCTGTGTCGAGGTACAGCCTCGCCGATGGGCGCGACGTGGTGACCGGTGCGAGCATCGGTGTGGGTCGATGGGCCGAGGTCGAACTCGCCGACGGCCGTTGGATCGGGCTCCTCGCGCGAGGCATCGACGACGACGCACTCGTCCAGCTCGCCGGACAGGTCGTGGTGGACGACACCGGCGCGAGATTCGCCGGGCCGCTGCCGGAGTCACTCCGGCTCGAGGATCCGGCGTACATCTTGTTCGGGGTCTCACCCATCGTCTTCGGCCCGGAGGTCGATCCGGCGAGCTGGCGGCCCGCGGGTCTCTCGATGAGCACCTACGGACCCGGCGACGGGCCTGTCGACACGTACATCTCGATCTTTCCTGTCACCGACGACACCCTCGTGCGGTTGGCCCTCACCCATGAGGTCAGCAGGCATCCTGACGGCGGGTTCGTCGCACGCATGCGAGGTGACCTGGTGACGTCGCTCTACCGAGAGCGGGACGGTTTTGCCATCTGGGCAACCAGCTACAGCCTCGATGCAGACGCGCTCTCGCCCATGGTCGACAGCCTTCGCCCGGTGGCTGACGCCGAGTGGGCAGCCCTCGCGTCACAAGGAACACGGTCCCGCGACACTCCAGCACCAGAGGCCACGGAGGGTCCCGTCCCCACTGCCGCCGAGGTCACCCCCGAACCGACTCCCGACGATCCGGGAGGCACGGCCTCCGAGGTCACCATCACGTACCGGGTGACCCGGGATGGACCAGCCACCTCAGCGGTCGCATCACTGCCTGATCAGGACGCACTCGAGCTCGATCTCCGCCAGACCGGAAGGATCCTGAGCGTCGTGGCGAAGCTCGGCGGCCTCACCATCGACGTCCCGGATCTCGACATCAATCGCACGCCTCGCCAGGGCGGTGGAGGCGGGGGGATCGTGGGGGACGGCGATGGCGCTTATGTCTTCGCGTTCACAGGCTTCGACTTCGACGTCTCGATGATCGTGACCGACGGCCCCACGAAGTACACCACCTCGTACGTCGATCTGGCGGGATCGGGTACCCCCATCGCCGTCATCGTCGTCCCGCCTCGCGCCGGCCGGACGGCACCACCGCGGGGTCAGCGGATCACGACCGACGGCAGCATCGGCGATCTCTGAGTCACCTGCCGGCTGCGTGACGCTCGTCGGCCTCGACGTCGGGAGCGGGGCGGCTGGCGGCGGTGAGCCGCGGCAGCACGAAGCCCAGCCGCATCAGCCCGAGCCCGATCACGAGGAACAGGCCAGCACGCCAGAGCGTGTCCACTTCCTGCAGATCGACGGTGAGCAGCTTGCCGACCGTGACTCCCAGCACCACGAGTCCCACGGTGCCGGCCTCGGGCACCTTGCGCGCCACGCCCGCCAACAGCACGGCGACGCCCACGATCGCCCACGACCCCGACACG
>JAYSLK010000758.1:0-6946 GCA_043725585.1 Actinomycetota bacterium | reverse complement strand
TCGTCACCACGCCGTCGACGGCCGTCACGAGGTAGCGGGTGCCGACCACGAAGTCGACACCATCGAGGGCTGCGGTGAACCCGGCAGGCACGGTCACGTCGACCACGTCGGTCTGGTCGCCGCGGAACCAGCGGTCGACCTCCAACCGAATCGTCGAGCCGGTCACCTGATCGCCCGTGATCTCGGTGACGGTGCCGCCGAACGCAATCTCGACGGCTTCGAGTTGCGACGGTTCGAACGCCAGGCAGATCGACGTGAGCGGATCGCTCGGGGTGAGGCCAAGCTGGGTGGCGCTCACGGCGGGGGAGCCTCCGCTCGACACGATGAACGCAAGCGCTGCCGCGGCCGCGACCCCGACGCCGGTGACGACATACCACCGACGGCGCCCGCTGAAGCGTGACGAGGTGACCGACCGCGACGGCAGGGTCGTACCCGTGTGATCGTGGCCCGTCGGGCTGGGCTCGGCGTGATCGTCGACGAGGGGAGTGGACATGATGGCCTCCAAGAGGGTGCGTGCCCGATCGCTGGTGACCGGGTGGACCTGTGGTGCGGACGCACCGCGGAACGGATCGAGAGCGGCGAGCGCGGCGCGCAGCGACCGGTCATCGGTCTCGTACACGTCAGTGTCCATGGCTCCTCCCTCCCGTCTCGTCGGTGCGTTCACCCGAGAGGTGTCCACCCGCCATCTGGATCTTTCGTCGAAGCCAGTCGCCGAGGACCGCCTGACCCACATCGAGCGCGCCTCGATCGCGTTCGGCCGTGATCTGCTCCGCCAACCGCTTCTTCGCACGGTGGAGCCGGATGCTGACGGCGTTGGCGGTGAGGTCGACGGCGAGGGCGATGTCTCGCGGCTCCAGTCCTTCCCACGCCCACAAGAGCACGATCTCGCGATCGAGGTCCGTGAGGCCGCGAAGCGCACTCTGCAGGTCGACATCGACGTCCGGCTGCTCCGGTGCAGGTGCCGGTTGCTCGGCCAGCCGAAGCCCGACCCGCTGTTGTCGGTTCGCGGAACGGCGATCGTTGGCGAGGCAGCGGCGAGCAACGCCGAGGGTCCAGGCGACGGTGGCGTCGGCCGGCACGTCGTCGAGTCGTCGCCAACCCACCAGCATGGTGTCGCTCACCACGTCGTCCACCGATGAGTCGACGGTGCGGCGTCTCACGTAGCGCTGGAGTGGTTCGTACACCTCGGCCGCGAGCGTTTCGAAGCGAGCGCGACGGATCGCATCGGGCGAACCGGGCGAACCGGGCGAACCGGGCGATGGACGTGGTCCCACGGAGCTCATCGTGTCCGCCTCGGGCTCGATCCTTTCATCGCCCGCGAAGGAGATCGTGCCGGGAGCATCAGCGGTCGTGGTTCACGGCCGCACGATCGCGCTGAGCATCGCCTGGAGCTTCGCTTGTGTCTCGGCCAGCTCGGCGGACGGGTCGCTCGCCGACACGATGCCGCCGCCTGCCACCAGGCGAGCACTGCGCCGATCAGGCGAGAACTCAGCGCAGCGGATGGTGACGGCCCAGGTGCCATCGCCGTGAGCATCGATCCAACCGACCGCACCGCCGTAGCGACCCCTCGTGAAACCTTCGTGGGCGGCGATCAGGTCGAGCGCCTCGTCGCGCGGATAGCCGCCCAGCGCAGGGGTGGGCGACAGCGCACGCACGAGGGTGATCGCGTTCGGGCGAGGGTCGGACAGCCTCCCTTCCATGGCAGTGGCCAGGTGCTGCACGTTGGCCACCATCATGACCGACGGCTCGGGCTCCCAGTCGAGGTAGCTGCACCACGGAAGCAGGGTGTCGTGGATCATGTCGATGACCACCCGATGTTCGACCTGGTCCTTCGTGCTGGCGATCAGTCGCGCCGCTGCGTGTCGGTCGGTGTCGGGATCGCCGGTCCGTGGCGCCGTGCCGGCCAGGGGGTGCGAACGGACCACGTCTCCGTTCACCGCAACGAGCAGCTCGGGGGAGGCCCCGACGAGGCCATCGATCGAGTATCGGTGGCTGCTCCCGAACGAGGCCTTCAATCGCAGCAGCACGGCGTGCACGTCGATCGGTTGATCGCTGCGCACGCTCACCTCGCGAGCGATCACGGCCTTCAACAACGCACCGGAACGCACGGCGTCTCGTGCCGCCCGCACTGCGTCGAGGTATCGCTCCACGGGTGTGAGCGGGGCCACCTCGAACCGCTGTGCCGACGGTGTTGGACGGGCGACTGCGCCCAGCGGGGGCGGAGGCTGATCACCACCATGGATCGTGGTCACCCAGCGTGTGCCATCGGCGGAGACGCCGACGAGGAGCGATGGGATCACCAGACGCGACGGTGCACCTGGCTCGAACGGGATGCTGCCCAGCGCAATGGGTGCTCGATCACCGACGCTGTCGTCGTGTTCGATCGACGCGAGCACGGCGTGCGCCTCGTCGACATCCACGTGAGCGGCGACACCTCGCGCAGCCACTCCGATGCCATCGCGCACGAACAGGTATCCGTCGCCCCCGGCGACATCGTCGAGTTCGAGTTCGAGCGCAGGGTCGAGCGGACGCGTGATGGCGCGCATGTCAGTCGCGTGTGCCGACCATCAACTGAGTGAGGCCACCCGACAGCTGACGGTGCAGCGCGTCGGTGAACCCGGCATCGCGCAACGACGCGACCATCTCGTCGCGACCGGGGAGGTACGCGACGCTCTTCGGCAGGTAGCGGTACGCCGCACCGTCGCTCAGCAACGCACCGATCTTCGGCACCACCTTGCCGAAGTAGATGTTGTTGCCGAAGCGGATGACCGGGTTTCGGGGAATGCCCACATCGAGCAGCGCGATGCGCCCGCCCGGTCGAACCACTCGGCCGAGCTCGTGGAAGAACGCCGGCAGATCGACGAGGTTGCGGAGTGCGAAACCACAGGTGACACCGTCGACGGCGCCGTCGGGAACAGGGAGACGAAGGATGTCGGCTTGCAGGCGTGGTGCACCGCTGCGGTCGGCCTGCAGCATGCCGAAGCTGAGATCGGCCGACAACGGGTGCAGGCCCGCCCTGGTCAGATCGACACAGAGGTCGCCGGTACCGCTGGCAAGGTCGAGCACGGTGCTGCCCGCCGGCAACTGGAGCGACGCGACCGCCTTTCGTCTCCAGCGGACATCGAGCCGGAAGGTCATGATCCGGTTCACCATGTCGTAGCGCGGAGCGATCGCGTCGAACATCTGCCGGACCGCGACCACCTTGTCATTGCCTTCGGGAAGGGTGTCACGGTCCCACGAACGTCGATTCACATCGAGAGGCTAGGTCGCGGCGGTGACCTGTCCGCGCTCGGCCGCGGAACTGGTCGGCCGGTGTGTCATCTGTGACAGGATCGAGCCCATGGGAAGCGAACTGTGGCGACGAGGGGCACTGGAACTCGCGGGGATGATCGCTCGTCGAGAGGTGACGAGCGTCGAGGTGGTCCAGGCCCACCTCGACCGGATCACCGAGGTGAATCCACAGGTGAACGCGGTGGTGCGTCGCCTCGACGTCTCAGCGCTCGAGGCAGCAGCAGCCGCCGATGCGGCCGTGGCAGCCGGCGCGGCGCTGGGGGTACTGCATGGTGTGCCGATGACCGTGAAGGAGAACATCGACCTCGCCGGTACGCCGACCACAAGCTCGCTCGTCGCCTTCGCCGAGGTCGTCGTGCCCACCGATGCGCCGGTGGTGGAACGGATGAAGGCTGCGGGTGCGATCCCGATCGGGCGAACCAACCTGCCCGACCTCGGACTGCGCGTCACCACCGAGTCGTCGCTCCACGGGGCCACGCACAACCCATGGCAATCGGGGCTCACGGCCGGTGGTTCGAGCGGCGGCGAGGGTGCCGCGCTCGCGACGGGCATGAGTCCGATCGGTCTGGGCAACGACATCGGTGGTTCGCTCCGCAACCCCGCCCACTGTTGCGGCATCGCATCGATCAAACCGTCGACGGGTGTGGTGCCATCGGCTGCCACGCTGCCTCCGGAGAACATGTCGATCAGCTTTCAGCTGATGGCCGTGGAGGGGGTGATGGCTCGCCGAGTCGCCGATGTGCGCGCCGGGCTCCTCGCGGTCGCCGGGCCACACGAGCGCGACCCGCTCGCGTACCCGGTGCGTCTCGACGATCTCGATCGCAGCCGTCCGCTCCGGGTGGCGCTCATTGCCGATCCCCCTGGTGGCACCACGCACGAAGGGGTCGCCGCGGCCATCCGTCACGCCGCTGATGTGCTTGCTGCGCAGGGAGCCGAGATCGTCGAGATCGCCCCAGACACCTACGAACGCTCGCTGGAACTGTGGGCCGACCTGCTCGGTGCCGACCTGCGCGTCATGAAGCCGATGCTCGACATGGTGATGGGTGACGATGGCCGCCGGTTCCTCGAGTTCGCGATGGAGATCATCGCGCCGCTCGACGTCGACGGATTCGCCAACGTTTTCACCGAGCGTCACGGGGTGATGAAGGACTTCCACTCGTTCCTCGGGCGCCACGACGTGATCCTCAGTCCCACGTGGGCGCACCCACCGTTCGAACTCGGTGCCGACGTCGTATCGCTGGCCGGTGCTCGGGCAACGCTCGACACGATGCGACCGGTGCTCCCGGCGAACCTGCTCGGGCTCCCGGCGGCAGTCGTGCCCGTCGGTTCGGTCGAGGGGATGCCGGTGGGCGCGCAGGTGATCGCTCGGCGCTTCGCCGACCTTCGATGCCTGACCGTGGCGCAGATGCTGGAGGACGCTCTCGGTCCGGTCACGCCGATCGACCCGCGCTGAGGATCGGCCGCCGGTCAGCCCTCTGGTCAGGCATCGACGGCGCGTTGCTTGGCCCAGCGGTAGTCGGCCTTGCCGGCTGGCGATCGCACGATGTCGTCCACGAACACGAACGCCTTCGGCAGCTTGTAGCGCGCGATGTGCCGCTCGGCCTCGGCGATCAGGGCAGCGGTGTCGGCAGGTGCGCTCTCGCGCATGCGCACGATGGCAACGACCTCGTTTCCCCACCGTTCGCTCGGCCGCCCGGCCACCACGCAGTCGTACACCTGGGGGTGAGCCTTGATCGCGGCTTCGACCTCCTCGGCGAAGATCTTCTCGCCTCCGGAGTTGATCGTGACGGAGTCGCGGCCGTGGAGCTCGATGGTGCCGTCGGAGCGCAAGCGTGCGCGGTCGCCGGGCACCGCATACCTGATGCCGTCGACCACGGGGTAGGTGCGCGCGGTCTTCGCCGCGTCGCCCAGGTATCCCAGGGCCAACCGGCCGCTCTTCGCGAGCCAACCGAGCGCGTCCTCTCCGGGTGCGATCTCTCGATCGAGGTCCTCGGACAGCACATGATTGCCAGGCGAGATCGGGAACGTACCCGTCGTTGCGCTGCCGCCCGCCGACACCTGCGACAGCTGCCCGCCCGCCTCGGATGATCCGAGTCCGTCGACGATCATCAGGGTGGGGAGGTGTTCGAGGAACTCGTTCTTCAAACCGGCCGACAGCGGTGCTCCACCGGAGAGCAGCACCGTGAGCGACGACAGGTCGTGCTCGCCATGCGCGAGCGCGTCGAGCAGCGGTCGGCCGAACGCGTCGCCGACGATCAGCAGGAAGTTCAGCTGCTCGCGCTCGACGAGGCCCCACACATCGAGCGGATCGAGTCGGTCGGGCACCGACTGCACGTAGACGCGGCCGCCCGTGTTCCACGTGCGGAAGCTCATCCAGTGCCCGGCGCCGTGCATGAACGGTGGTGCGAGCAGTGCTTTCAAGCCACCCGTTGCCTCGGCGACGATGGCGTCGAGGGTGTCGGCGCGGGAGCCGCCGAAGCACTCCACGTTGGCGTCGCCGTTGCGCCACAGCACTCCCTTCGGCATGCCCGTGGTTCCGCCGGTGTAGAGGATGTAGAGGTCGTCGGGGCTCCATGCGACATCGGGTCGCTCGGCCGACGCAGCGGCGAGCGACTCTTCGTACCACTCGGCACCGGGGAGGAGTTCGTGACCGGAGGCGTCGGGCACCTGCAGGATGACGCGCAACGCAGGTAGGTCGGGCAGCACCTCTGCCAGCGTCGGCGCGAACTGGCTGTGTACGACGATCGCCTCCGCAGCGGAGTCGGTCAGGAGGTATCGCAGCTCCTCGGCGACGTAGCGGTAGTTCACGTTGAACGGTGCCACGCGAGCCTTGAACGACCCGAGCATCGACTCGAGGTACTCGTTTCCGTTGTGCAGATAGATCGCCAGATGGGACTGCCCGCTCTCGTGACATGCGAGTTCGCTGCGTTCGACCCGTGCGCCGAGCCCATGCGACAGAAGGTGGTTGGCCAACCTACGGGTCCGGTCGGTGATCTGCCCCCACGTGAGTCGCCGGTCGCGGAAGACGAGACACTCCTGGTCAGGACGTGTTGCGGCGATCGCTTCATGCACCTCGGCGACGGAGAACTCCATCCACCGAAGTTACGCAACATGTGTCGGAGGTCACGAATCCGCCGGCGTACGGTGACCCCGAACGAGATCGCGACGCTGAGTCGTTCGGACCATTGAGGGCGCCACCTGTGGTGGTCGGCGACCACTCGGCGCATCATCGCTCCATGTCATCGATCGTTCGGATGTCCTCGGTGTTCCCGATCCTGCAATGGGCAGCGATCGTCTTGGCAGGCCTCGAGGTCTCGATGAGCGCGCGTTGTCTGTTGTCCTCACGATTCCACCGGCGTGTGCGATGAGCGACCTGGCTGTCACGATGCTGTGGCCACTGGCCGCTGTCGTCTTGGTGCTGTGCGGCGCGACGTTCGCCACGAGCGGTCGCTCCAGCGATCCGGCGAACACCGATCCGGCGAGCGGTCGCTCCAGCGATCCGGCGATCGTCGGTGCGGCCTCACGCGCTGGACGGAGGGCGACCGACCGCCTCCCCGGTGACCGGATGATGGTCGTGATCGCTGGTGGCGACAGCCACGACACCGTGCGATCAGCGGTGGACGCAGCACGGCGGGCGGGCACCGGCGTCACCATC
>JAYSLK010000757.1:0-2990 GCA_043725585.1 Actinomycetota bacterium | reverse complement strand
GTGGTGGGTGCGTTGGCAGCAGAACGGTTGGAAGAACTCGAAGAAGGAGCCGGTGGCCAACACCGACCTGTGGAAGCCGCTGATCGAGATCGTGCAGCGCACGCAGCCGTCGTTTCGTTGGGTGAAGGGCCACTCGGGCGAGCCGATGAACGACCTCGTCGACCGGCTCGCCGTCGACGCGGCGAAGGGCCCGTTCGATCGTCCCCGCCCCGGATCGGCCCCCGCGGCCGACACCGAGCCTGCGCAGAACTCCCTGTTCTGACCGAGGCCGACGAGTCGGCTTCTCCTGCTTGATCGCCCGTCGAATCTCGCCCGTCGAATCTCGCCCGTCGAACGACTGCGTGTGTTTTCCCGCGGGAAGTCCCACGGCGTCACACCGGCCGGGCATGCTCTCGGCATGGGAAAACGCACGAAGCAGCGACGAGCTGCGGCCACCCATCGCGTCCACGCCGACGCCGCATCCCGACCCGCCGCATCCCGACCCGCCGATTCGTTCGCCGGTTCGAACCGGTACGACCCTCGCGAGCAGATCGATCATCTCGTCCAACAGGGCGTGCGCGCCGTCACCGGCACGTCACGGGTCGGCGACCTCGCGTCGGTCGCCGACGTCATCCGTGGGCTCGAGCATGTCGATCGTGACGATCTGATCGACGATCTGGTCGTCCGCCGGATCGGCCCGTTCGTGACAAACGTGTGGGAGCGGGGTTGGTCGCCACTCGACCTCGTCCACGCCGTGCACCACGAGTTCGACCGTGGCATCTCCGGCCTCGTGGCCGACATGGTGTTGGCCGACGCCACGCTGCAGCACCCCGACCGCCCTGACGCATGGACCGATCAGCTCGACGTCGTCCGCATCCGTCGCGGCCGCCGGTCCACCTCGCCCGACGACTTCGGCAAGCTCGCCGATCGGTTCCTGCTCGCCCGCTTCCTCATCCGGTTGCCGAGCGTGGTTCCGGTCGTGGTGCCCCCGTCTGCGTGGCGCACGGCCGCGGCGGCTGCCGCGAACGGTCCCCGGCGATCCGACGAACAGGTCGACTCGCGCATGTTGGAACGGGTGCGGGCACTGCTCGCCAAGGCGGAATCGACGACGTTCGCTGCCGAGGCCGATGCGTTCATGGGCAAGGCTCAGGAGCTCATGGCTCGTTACGCCATCGACGCGGCGATGGTCTCCGCGGCTGCGGCTGCCGCCGGATCGGTGTCGTCGCTCGCCGCCGGGGTGCAGGCGCGTCGGCTACATCTCGACGATCCGTACGCGAAGCAGAAGGCGCAACTGCTGGGAGGCGTCGCCTCCATCAACGGTGGCCGAGTCGTGTGGCACGACGGTTGGGGCTTCGCGACAGTGATGGGGTTCCCGGTCGAGCTCGATCTCGTCGAGCTCACGTTCACCTCGTTGCTGGTGCAGATGACCAACGCCATGACCACCGCAGGTTCGGCCGGCGGCCGCACGCGTTCGCCGGCGTTCCGGCGTGCGTTCGTGTTGAGCTTCGCCCAGCGGATCCAGGAACGACTGGAACAGGCTCGTCGACGGGTCAGCGACGAGGCGACTGCCCACTACGGCGGCGCGCTCGTGCCGGTACAAGCAGCGCGACGGGCGGCTGTTCAGCGACGGGCCGACGAGTGGTTCCCCGACACCACGCCCATGCGCTCGCGGTCGGTGGACGCCGGCGGTTGGTACGCCGGTCGCACGGCTGCCGACGTCGCCCGCCTCGAACCAGGGTTGGGGGAGATCAGGTGATGCGATCCCTGTCCTATGATGGTCATATGACTCTGCGGTCGGTGATGCTCCAGCTCAGGGATGATCAGATCGTTCGACTCGATGCTCAGGCGGCAGGGATGGGTGTCTCGCGGTCGAAACTCGTGCGCGATGCGGTCGATGCAGCGCTCGAGCGGCCACTGGCCGTCGATGTGGCCGCCCAGTACGCAGCCGCGTATCCGGACGGCGACGCGCCGGACCGTCGGGTGGCCGACGTCGACGACTGGGGTGACCTCGACGCGTGGCACGACGCGGCCGCTCGTTCTTGGTCCGCCGGTGAGCGAGCCGAGCCGGACACATGGTGAGCCGACGGCCGAACTGGGCAGAGCTGTGGTGGTGCGAGCTACCAAGAACTGGGCGGCGCCCGGTGTTGGTGCTCACCCGGCCCGAGGCGGTCGAACGGCTGCCCCGACTGCTGGTGGCGCCAGCCACCACGCGAATCCGTGGCCTGCCGTCGGAAGTGCCGCTCGATCAAGTCGACGGTGCACCCAGGCCGTGCGTACTCAACCTCGACACGCCGGAACTCGTGCCACGGTCGACCCTGGTCGAGTTCATCGCGTCGCTCCCGGCGTATCGATGGCACGACGTCTGCGCCGCGCTCGAACGTGCGGTCAACTGCTGAACCACGGTGTCTGAGCCTGCAGTCCACGGGTCACCTAAGGTGCGTGAGGGGGTGCATCATGTTGTCTGCGGCGTTACATGACCTGCTGTGGCGGAAGAAGCGTTTCGTGATCGCGCTCACGGCGACGTCCCTGGTGTTCTCGATGACGCTCGTGATGTCCGGGCTCGCCGCCGCCTTCCCCAACGAGATCAACCGATTGCTCGATCGCCTCGGCGGCCAGTTGTACTACGCAAAAGCCGGCGCGAACGGCCCGTTCTCGGCGGGCGGCGTCGTGACCGCCGACTCGGCGCCCCCGGGCTCGGCGGGGGTCCTCTACTCGGTTGCAACCGTCACGCTCGACGGCGATCTGAAGCAGGTGTCGTTGTTCGGCGTCGACCCGGATGGCACGGCCAATCCCACCGTCTCGAGCGGCCGTCCCCTGGCAGCATCCGGAGAGCTGGTGGTGGCCTCATCGTTGGGGAAGCACCCGGGCGACACGATCGTTCTGGGCGCGATCACCCTCCAGGTGGTGGGCGTGATCGATGACCTCACGCTGTTCGGCGGGCAGGGCACGGTGTTCCTCCCGCTCGCCGATGCCCAGGTGCTCGTCGCCGACGGCCAGGACGTGGCATCGTT
>JAYSLK010000756.1:0-1633 GCA_043725585.1 Actinomycetota bacterium | reverse complement strand
TCGTCGACTGAGGCGTCAGCGCTTCGAGTACTGCGGGGCCTTACGGGCCTTCTTGAGCCCGTACTTCTTCGATTCCTTCTTGCGATCGTCTCGCGTGAGGAAACCGGCCTTCTTGAGCGCCGGGCGGCGTTCCGGATCGATCTCGATCAAGGCACGGGCGATGCCGAGGCGAAGCGCGCCGGCCTGGCCGGAGACGCCGCCGCCGTCCATCGTGACGTTGATGTCGAACGCCTCGAGGGTCTCCGTGAGACGGAGGGGCTCGGTAGCAATCATGCGGAGCAGTTCCGACGGGAGGTACTCCACGATCGGTCGATCGTTGATGACGATCACACCGGTACCGGGGCGAACGCTGACACGGGCCACGGCGCGCTTGCGACGGCCTGTTGCCTGGACGAGAGGAAGGGACACGTGCTGCTCCTACTCAGGAGGCCCGACGGGCCTGGGGGAAGTCGACCTTGACCGGCGCCTGGGCGCCGTGGGGATGCGTTGGGCCGCTGTAGACCTTCAGCTTCTTGATCATCTGACGGCCGAGGGAGTTCTTCGGCAACATCCCCTTGACGGTGATGCGGACGAGTTCTTCTGGCTTGGTGGCGAGCATCTCGGTGTAGGAGCGGCTGCGAAGACCACCCGGGTAGCCCGAGTAGCGGTGGTAGAAGGTCGCATCGGCTTTCTTGCTGTCGAACGCCACCTTGTCGGCGTTGACGATGATCACGTGGTCACCGGTGTCGACGTGGGGCGTGAAGATCGCCTTGTGCTTCCCACGAAGACGCGTGGCAACCTCGGTGGCCAGCCGACCGAGGGTCAGCCCCGTGGCGTCGACTTCGAGCCACGCTCGCTGAATATCTGCTGTTTTCGGGGTAAACGTCGACACCGTTTCGATCCTCGTTACTCGTCACAACCGGCGCTCCCGCCGGCGACGACCGCTTCGTACGAGAACCCCGGACGTTCGGTCATCGTGGCTTGCAGCGCACGAACACTCCGCGTATGCGGGGCCGATAGACAATAGCCGCGTTCGCGAGTGTCCGATCCCGAAGCCCGTCCGGTGGCCAGCTCGATGCGCGGCGAGGTGAAGGGCGGTGAGCTACCGGGGGCCGCGGCCGAGGATGCGGGTGACGCCAACTTCGATGACCACGCGGCGGTCGTTGGGCCTTGGAGCCTGGTAGCGCTCGGCGTAGCGGTGTTCGCCCTCGGCGACCGACTCGGGGTCGCGAACGACCCGTCCATGGCCTTCGAGGCTGAGCCAAGCCGCACCGGCGACCTGGCAGACGACGGCAGTGCCGTTCGCTTGTTCGATGTTGCGCACCTTCTGGGTGCCGTCGGAACAGATGACCCGGGCAACCCCGGTGGAGGGGTCGAAGGTGAAACCGACGGGAACGACGTGGGGTGATCCGTCCGGCCGGAGCGTGGTGAGGGTGGCGAGGTGGCGCTCGGCGAGGAAGTCGAGCTCACGCAACGTGAGGTCCTTCGGTACGCGGGCCACGGGCTACCGTCCGAAAACGGCGTCGACCGGACCCAGCACCGCCGCCGACGACAGGACATCGGGCAGGGGCTCGCTGGCCACGATCGTCAACAGCCTGGTGGTCCGAGTGATGGCTACGTAGAGCGAACGCAGACCCTGGGCCGCCTCCTCGAC
>JAYSLK010000755.1:0-6284 GCA_043725585.1 Actinomycetota bacterium | reverse complement strand
CGTCCAGGTGACGTTCACGCCGTCCATCACCAGATCGACGCCAGCGGACTGCTCGCCGTTGAACGCCTCATCGGGCTCGCGGTAGGTGAACTGCTGCGGCGGCGGCGGGTTGAAGATCGGCGTGAACGCCTCGTACAGTTCGACCGCGTCGCCGTACAGCGTGTGCTCGGAGTCCTCGTTGCCACGCTTGGCGCGGAACATGCCGACGTTGCGCGTGGTCGTCGGGCTGAGGCTGATCAGCTCGCTGGCGTTGATCACTCGAGTCACGCTCGGGTTGCCGCCGCTCCACACGAACAGCGGCCGGACGAACGCTTCGAGCAGATCGACATCCTGGGTGCGACCGGAGCGGATCGGCCCCACCTTCGCAGGTGCATTGGTCTGGAACACCGCAGCGAAGCGCGTGAGGTTCTCGACGTTCTCCTCGAAGACGATGTCGGCACCGTTGAGGCCGAACTGTGGACGCGCCTGAGGGTGGTTGTCGATCTTGAACACCATGGCCGGTCGCGCCGCGATCACCTCGTCGTCGACGGGAAGGCCGGTGAGCGGCATGACGGGTCCGGCCACCTCGGCTTCGGTGGTGGCGGGCTCGACGATCTCGGTGGTCGGGATGGTCTCGGGCACCGTGGCGTCGGTGGTCGTCGTGGCCGCGGTGGTCACCGGGACCGACGCCGTGGAGGGCACCGGGTCGGCGTCGCCTCCTCCGCCACCGCAGGCCGAGAGGACGAGCGACCCGAGGACGAAACCGGAGACGAGCCGGGCGCAGCCGGCATGTCGACCGGACGCAGAGCGGGTGCGCGGTGAGATCACAGTTCCCTCAGCAAGGCGATGCGCTCTTCGAGCGGTGGATGGGTGTCGAACATTCGATGGATGCCACCGAGCCTGCCCCGATCGCCGACCCCAGCCATGGGTTGTTCGATCCACATGTGCGCGGTGGCGGTGGAAGCCGAGTGCGTGACGGTGGTGTCGTCGCGAAGCTTCTCGAGCGCCGAGATGAGCCCCGGCGGATACCGGGTCATCTGACACGCGCTCACGTCGGCGAGGGTCTCGCGTTGACGGCTGATCGTGGCCTGCATCGCCTTGGCCAGGATCGGAGCGAAGATGAGCAGGGCGAAGCCGACGATCGCGAGCGGGTTCGAACCGTTCTCGCGATCGCCGTTGCGCGGCACACGGCCACCGTTCCACCACATGAGCCGGATCGCCGTGTCGGTGAGGATCGCGATTGCGCCCACCAGGGTGACGGCCAACGTTCCGACCAGGATGTCGTAGTTGCGGATGTGCGAGAGCTCATGGGCGAGCACTCCTTCGAGCTCGACACGGTTCAACTTCTCGAGCAGGCCGGTGGTGACGGCGATCGCGGCATGGCGAGGATTGCGGCCGGTGGCGAAGGCGTTGGGTGCCGGGTCGTCGACGATGTAGATGCGCGGCTTGGGCAGACCGCTGGCGATGCAGAGCCCTTCGACGAGGTTGTGCAGTCGCTGGTACTGCTCGGGGTCGGCAGGATGTGCCCGACTGACCCGGAGCGCGATGGCATCGGCCTTCCAGTACGACGCGAAGGCGATCACTGCGGAGATGACGAGGGCGACGATCGTGCCCGCCAGGCCGTAGCCGGTGAGGGCACCGATGCCGGCGCCGACGAGAGCGAGAAAGGCAACGAACCCGGCGACGAGCAACACGCTGCGTCGGCGATTCGCACGAATGAGTTCGAACATGACGGACGACAGGGTAACGGCGCGGGGCGCGACTGCACCGGCACCATACCTCCGATGGCGCCCGGACTGCGGGGAGCGCCGCTGCTCCGTGGCTGGTCAGAGGCCGCTGAGCGGCTGGTCAGACGCCGGGCAGAGACAGGTCAGAACCCGATCTTGGGCACTTCCCTGGCCGCTTCGTCGGCCTCGAAGTACTCGCGCTTTTCGAACTTGAGCAGGTTGGCGAAGATCACCGTCGGGAAGGCCTGGAGCTTGTTGTTGTAGTTCAGCACGGTGTCGTTGTAGAACTGCCGTGCGTAGGCGACGCGGCCCTCGGTCGCACTCAGCTCCTCTTGCAGGGCCAGGAAGTTCTGGTTCGCCTTGAGGTCGGGGTACGCCTCGGACAGTGCGAACAACTGGCGCAGCGCACCGGTCATCTGCGTGTCGGCGGCGGCCTGGGCGTGCGGGTCGGTACCCGATGACATCGCCGCGTTGCGGGCTTGGATCACCGCATCGAGAGTCTCTTTCTCGTGCGCTGCATACGCCTTCACCGTCTCGACCAGATTGGGGATCAGATCGATGCGTCGCTTGAGTTGCACGTCGATCTGCGACCAAGCGTTCTCGACCTGGTTACGGCTACGGATGAGGCCGTTGTACGTGACGATGGCGACGATCACGAGCAACACGATGATGCCGAGGATGACCCAGGTCATGTCGATTCCTTCTCTCTGGAGATGCGCCTCGGGAGGAGCGACCGGCTCACGGCCGACCGAGGGCTCGCGCCAGCATACGAGAGACGCGACGACGCTCCCGCGCGTCGTCCAGCATCCGTCGGCGCTCGTCGCGGTCGGCTGCGATGCGACGATAGTGCGCGGCATAGATGAGCGCGAGGCGCCGCATCGAGAACTCATCGGCGCGCACACCTCCGGCGGCCACCAGTCGCGTGCGCAGATCGACGTCGTACAGTGCCCGCTTCAATCCAGCGGCGAGCGCATCGACATCGCCCGGTTCCACCAGCACTGCATCGACGTCATCGGTCGCGACGTTGCGATACCCGTCGAGACCGCTCGCAACGATCGCTGTGTCGGCCGCCATCGCCTCCACCAGCACCACCCCGAACGACTCGCCGTGCAACGACGGGGCACAGAACACGGTGGCGCCCTTGAGGCGGGCGATCTTGTCGGCATCGGTCACCCGGCCGAGCCACTCGATGCGACGGTCGTAGGCGTACTCACGTTGCAGGCGGGGTGTGTCGGGCCCGGTACCCGCCACCCAGAGCCGCACGTCGTCGGGGACCTGTTGCATCGCGGCCAACAGCACGTCGAGGCCCTTGCGCTCTTCGTGACGACCGAGGAAGAAGATCGTCGGTCCATCGGTCGGGTGCGCCGCGGCGGAGGTGTACGCATCGAGTTCGACACCGTTGAAGAGCACCTCGTACTCGCCACCGATGTATCGGCGCACCAGTTCCTCGGCGTCTTTCGACACGGCGACTCGATGTGCCAGACGGTGGCTCGCCGCCAGCACCGGCCGGCGGAGGTACTTGTAGGCAGCGCTCTCGCCCGCCGAGTGAAAGGTGGCGATGATGGGCGCCGTGTGCAGCAGCGTGGCGGTCTGGGTGGGGCCGGGGATGAACGGTTCGTGCAGGTGCAGGACGTCGAACTCCTCTTCGGTGAGCGCCCGGATGGTTCGCAGCTGGCACGAAGGGTCGGGCGCCAACGGAGCGATCGAGCCGTTGACCGCATGGGGCAGGCTGTTGCCGAGCGGGGTCACGAACGTCGCCGGCGGTGGCCCGTCGCAGGGTGCCAGCACCCGCACCTCGATGCCCATCCGACGCAGTTCTCGGCTCAGACCGAGCACCTGTGCCTGCACGCCTCCGGGGATCGACAGGCTGTACGGGCACACCATGCCGACTCGGAGCAGGCGCGCCGTGTCGGTCACATCGGCCGACGCTGTCTCGTCGGCCGACCCAGTGCCATCGCCGGGTGCCGCCATTCGGCCACGGTACCCGGCCGAGTACGGTGCTCGGTCATGACTCGACTTCCCGCGCTCAGCGTGATCGGCACTCCGACCAAGCGGACAGCCCTGCTGGAAGTGGCCGCCGAGGCTGATCGACGCGAATTCGCAGGCTTGGCCAGCCCGGGCATCAACGGCAACCTGGCGCTGTGTGGCTCGCTCGCCCACGTCACCCACACGATCCCGTTCTGGACGAGCATCCAACCGATCTACCACTCGCATCACGGCGAGGTGGCCATCACCGCCGGGCACATCGCCGAGGTGAGCAACGGTCGTTTCCGGCTGGGGCTCGGCGTCAGCCATGTGCCTGCGATGGACCGTCTCGGGATCCACACCGGCAAGCCGCTCGACGACATGCGCACCTACGTCACGGGCATCCGTTCGGCGTCGAGGGCGTCGGGCACGCTGCCACCGATCGTGCTCGCAACGCTGCGCGACAAGATGCTCGATCTCGCGCTCGAGGTGGGCGACGGCGCGGTGTGGGCGAACGCCTCCCGGGCGTACATGCCGACACAGGTCGCCCGGGTACCCGAAGCACGGCGATCGACGTTCTCGCTCGCGAACATGGTGCCTACCGTGATCGACACCGACCGCGACGCTGCTCGAGCGATCCACCGCCGCACGCTCGGCGGTTACATCGTGCTCCCCAACTACCGGAACTACTGGAAGCAGGCCGGTTATAGGGAGGAGATGGAGGCGATCGAGGCTGCGCTCGCCGTCGGCGACCGCGACGCGTTGCCCCCGCTGATGACCGATCGATGGATCGACGACTGCACCATCTCGGGATCACCCGTCGAGGTGCGCGACCAGTTCGAGGCGTGGTTCGACACCGGCGTGCTGCCGATCGCGGTGATGTCGAGCACGAGCGGCGGACAGCTCCACGCGATCGGTCAGTTGTTCGAGCTGTTCAGCTGACCTGCGACGAGTTCTCGTCCTGGCCGTTTCCGATGGCCTCGGGCCACGGCTCGCCAGGCAGCGGGCGAAGGAAGCAGTGACTCGGCGGTGTGCTGACGCCTTTCCACGCATAGGGATCGTGGCCGATCGGCACCACGGCGCGGTTGTCGAGGGTGGCCACCGACAAGCCGGGGACCTGTGCAGCCATGGTCCAGGGGAGCAGCGACCAGCCGTTCAAGTAGTGGTTCACGAGGGCACGCCGAAAGCCAACCGTGCGATTCTTCGACGACCGGTGCAGCAGGTAGCCGTTGAAGAACACCACCGACCCTGCCGAGACCTCGACCGGGATGCCGGCCTCATCGTCGAAGCCGTACGCCTGATCGGAGCTGTCGTACTCGTCGGGCCGGCCGTGCGCGCGGGTGGGATACAGGTACCCGTCGCGATGCGAGCCGGGAACCACCCAGAGGCACCCGTTGTCGACCGTGGCATCGTCGATTGCGATCCACGCACCGACGAGCGAGCGATCGCGCGTCGGGATGTACCGCTCGTCCTGGTGCCATGCCTGACCGGGCATCTCGGGTCCCTTGACGAACAGCATCGACTGACAGCACTTGATCGATCCGTCCCAGTGCGGCAGGTGCGCCCCGGCGATCTGCGACACCACCGACGTCACCCGTTCGTGTTGCACCATCTCCATCGCCACCGGGCTCACCCAGTGAGGGAAGTGCACGGCGAGCAGATGGTGCGTGGCCTCGTCGTCATCGGCCCCGGCGGGCAGCGTCGGCGGATTCACGACCGGGTACTCGCCGCGGGCGAACCTGGCGGTGTCGGCGATCACTGCCGCTCGATCGTCGGCGCTCACCAGATCGGGAACGACCAGGAAGCCCTGTTCGACGAACTGTGCACCCCATGACGTCTGGTCCATGGTGCTCAGCGTGGCATGGGTCGCGGGTCGATGCCAGCACGGGCGACACACCACGCCCACAACGCATCGCGACGCTCGGCGGTGTCGCTGCGCGCGGTGGTGGGCAGCCGATGAATGCTGCGCCGTCGCCGATCGAGCCAGAACGAGCCGCTCCTCGCAAGCGCCTCGCCTGGATCGGTGGCGAGCCAGACGAGGGTGTCGACACCCTGTTCGACGGTGCGCAGGAGCGGGCCGACGATGGTTCTGAACGCGGGCAGGGATTCGGCCACACCTGGTGTGTCGGCCCAACCCGGATGCATCGCTTGGAACACGATGCCGCTTCCCGAAAATCGCTCGGCCCACATCTCGTTCAGCGTCACCTGCGCCCGCTTGGCTCGGGCGTACTGCTCGGCCCCGCGGTAGCTGGACGCATCCATCTCCATAGCCTCGACCTCGAGCTTCGACGCGTACATGCCGCCCGACGACATCGTGATCACCCGCGAGGGGGCGCCTCCCCCCGCCGCTGGCACCCGGAGCGCCGGAAGCAACAGCCCAGTCAACAGGAACGGGCCCACGACCTGGCTCGCCACGGTGGCCTCCGTGCCGTCAGCGGTGACCCTGCGTTCGTTCGAGAGGGCTCCTGCGTTGTGGACCAGCACGTCGATCGACGGGTGGCGAGCCAGCAGCCGTTCGGCCATCGATCGGACCGCGTCGAGATCTCCCATGTCGGCGACCTCGTGCTCGATCGAGCCGTTGCCCGTGGCCGCCAGATCCGCCGCGACCGCCGC
>JAYSLK010000754.1:0-1843 GCA_043725585.1 Actinomycetota bacterium | reverse complement strand
CCGCTGATCGACCCGCGCATCTTCGACTCCGCCGAGTTCGTCCGCAATCCGTACCCGTACTACCGGATCATGCGCGACCACCACCCGGTGTTCCACGACTCGCTGCACAACTGTTACTGGGTGACCCGCTACGACGACGTCGAGGCGTGCTACAACGACGACGAGGGCTTCAACACCATCCCCAAGGGGATGTCGAACGGCGTGCTGGGCAACACCCAGCTCGAGCTGTCGGGTGTGGAGCATCGCCGGCGCCGCAACCTCTACGGTCGCCATCTCGTGGGTCAGGCCCTCGACAAGCGCATCTCGATCATCGAACGCCTCGCCGAGGAGATGATCGCCACCTGGTTCGACGGTTCCGCGCCGGCGGATTCGGTGATCCCCGACGACCGCCATCCGAACAGGCTCAGCGTCGAGCTGGGCAAGGCCTTCGCCAACGAGTTCCCCATTCGGGTGGTGTGCCAGGTGCTCGGCTTCCCCGACGAGGCCCGCTCGCAGTTCTTCTACTGGTACTCGTCGATGATGAACGGGCTCGGTGGATCCGAGACGGCGCATCTGGGCATCGGCGCCCGGCAGGACCTCGAGGACTACGTCGCCGAGCTGGTGGCACGGCGACGCGTGCAACCAACGTTCCTCTACGACGTTGTGGGCAACCCGATCGGCAAGGACATCATCAGCGAGCTGTGCACCACGGTCGTCGACGGCGGCCTGTTGTCCGCCGAGGAGATCACCTCGAACATCGCGCTCGTCGTGGGCGGAGGTGGCGAGACGACGCGGGGTGCGATCCTGAACATGTGGTACCTGCTGCTGCAGAACCGCGACCAGTACGACCGCGTGTGCGCCGATCCGAACGCTTGGGATGCCGCGTTCCACGAGACCTTGCGCACCGCCAGCTCGATCGGTGGCCAGCCGAGGCACACCACGTGGGATGTCACGCTCCATGGCGTCACCATCCCCGCAGGGTCGCTGGTGAACATGGTCGACTTCTCGGCCAACCACGACGACCGGGTGTTCGCCGATCCGGAACGCTTCGACGTCTTCAGACCCGATCTGTACACCGGCAAGATCATTCGCAGCGGGTACGACAAGGACGGTCGACGCAGCCACATGGCCTTCGGGGTCGGCCCGCACCTGTGCCCAGGTGCATGGATCAGCCAGCAGGAGTCGGTGCTCGGGTCGAAGGTTCTGGCGAGTGTGCTGGCCACGCGCGGTGTGTCCGTGAGCATCGCCGAGATGCGGATGCCGAAGGACCTCGACGGTACGTCGCTCGCCCCCATCGGGCTCGGCGCCATCCGATCGTTGTGGCTCGCTCTCGAAGACGAGCGCGCATGACGGGTTTCCGCAGCTACGAGGTGTACCAGCGCACCCGACCGGGCGAGACCACCGAGCTCATCAAGCCTCGCCAGCTCACCTCCGACGCGTACCTGAACGATCCATACCCGTTGGTCGCGGTCCTCCGCGAGCACTACCCCTGCTTTCGGGACTGGCCCGGCAACGCGTTCTGGATCAGTCGTTACGACGACGTCACGAGCCTGATGGCCGACGACGCCAACTTCGAAACCCGGTCGCGCGCGTTGATGTGCGGCAGGGCTGGTTGGGGTCGTGACCTCGGGTCGGAACTCGACGTGCTCCGTTGTTTCGAACGGACGGCTGACGAGCAAGGCGAGGCGATCGTGATCCGCCTTGCGCAGACACTGCAGTACGACCTCGCCACCGAAGTGCTCGCGCGGTTCCCGTTCGAACTCTTGTGCGCGGCGATGTCGGTCGAACCGACGACAGATCTGGCCCGTTGGTACCTGCAGATCCAACGAGCGCCCGGATGGGAGCCGACGTCGCGGCAGGAGGG
>JAYSLK010000753.1:0-3521 GCA_043725585.1 Actinomycetota bacterium | reverse complement strand
CTGCTCGTGGTCGTCGGGGCGCTCACCGTGATGATCCGATCGACGCGCCGGTCCGACCCGGTGAGTCGCGACGACATCTTCGCCAATCCCCTGACCCCGCCAGTGTCGGTCCTGATACCGGCTTTCAATGAACAGGCGGGAATCGTCGAGAGCGTTCGGGGCATGCTGGCCCTGCACTACCCACAACTGGAGGTGGTCGTCGTCGACGACGGATCGACCGACGACACCTTCGAAGTGCTGCGGAAGGAGTTCGATCTCGTTGAGGTCGCCCCCGTCATCGATGCCGTGCTGCCGATGCGGGGCGCCGTCCGATCGATGCACGTACCGGCCGCCGACGTGCCACTCGTGGTGGTGCGAAAGGTGAATGCAGGCCGCCGCGCCGACGCTCTCAACGTCGCGTTGAACGCCGCGCGCTATCCGTTGGTGTGCATGGTCGACGCCGACTCCATCCTCGACCCGGACGCGCTCTTGCGCGTCGCCCAGCCGTTCGTCGACGACCCGGATCGCGTGGTGGCCTCGGGAGGCGCCATCAGGGCCGCCAACGGGTCGACCGTCTACCGCGGACAGGTGGTCGAACACCGTCAGCCGCACACCTGGCTCGAACGGATCCAGGTCATCGAGTACCTGCGGGCGTTTCTCGTCGGGCGGACGGGTTGGTCGAACGTGGGCGGGCTGCTGATCATCTCCGGTGCTTTCGGGCTGTTCCGACGGGAGGTGATCGTCGACCTCGGCGGGCTGGACGCTGATTCGCTGGGTGAGGACGCCGATCTCGTCGCCGGGCTGCATCGGCATCTTCGCGACGCCGGCCGCGACTACTCCGTGGTGTTCGTGCCCGAACCGGTGTGTTGGACCGAGCTGCCTGTCGACCGGCGAAGCCTCGGCCGGCAGCGACAGAGGTGGTCGCATGGCCTCGTCCAGGTGCTGTGGAAGCAGCGCCGGATGATGCTCAACCCCAGGTACGGGCGGGTCGGGATGGTGGTCATGCCCTACTACCTCGTGTTCGAACTGCTGGGCCCGGTGATCGAAGTGCTGGGTCTCGTGGCCGTCGTCACCGGAGTAGCCCTCGGCGTGGTGGATGTTCCGTTCGCGCTCCTCCTGGCCGTCGCTGCGCTCGGCTACGGGATCCTGCTCTCACTTGCTGCGATCGCCGTCGATCAGCTCACCGAGCACCGTCCGGTGCGATCACGCGAGCTCCTCCTCATGTTCTTGGCTGCAATCCTCGAGAACCTCGGCTACCGCCAGGTGCACGCCTGGTGGCGTCTTCGTGGTCTGGTCGCGGGCATCACCGGAAGGACCGCGGCGTGGGGAGCGATGCCACGGACGGGCTTCGTTCCCGCTGCGCCCCTGCGGGAGCAAACCTCACGCACGGGCCCGATCTCGCACACTTCCGCGCATCGCCGGTAGGACGAGCCGCTGGATCTTCCCGCTCGGAGGCAACGAGCCGATGACTCCCACCAACTGGCGGCAATCAGTTCGGCGACGAGGGTCTCGGTGAGCAAGGCGACCAGCGGACGGTCATGATCGGGTGAACCGACCCGGAGTCGAGTCGGCGGGCGATCACCGCGGCCGCGAAGTACGCCGATCCCATTCCGGTCATCAACACGCGCCGGGGCCTCACCTCGGGCCACCCGAGGTCGCCATTGGCGATCGCCGCCGCCAGCTCGGCGAGAGCATCGGGGATTTGTTCCAGATCGGCACGGAACGCGGCGGGGCCACGTTCAACCTTCGTACGCGCTCGGCTCGGCAGTTTCCGCTGAGGAGCGATCGCCGTCTCTCTTTGTGAGTGCACCCCCTGCGTCACCACCACTCGACGGAGGACCCCATGACGATGCACCTCAGCCCCGAGCTCTTGCTCACCGATCCCACTCTGGTGGTCGTACCCTGGCACGACGACGTGGTGGACACGATCGGCTACGACCCTCGGTCTCCCTACGTCGAGACCTTCTGGTTGAACGTCTTCGGGCCGACCTCGACCTGGATCCTGAGGCGAATGGTCACCGGGCTCGACGAGTACCCGGGCGGCTACGAGCTCGACCTCGAGCAGACCGCCGGAGCCCTCGGTCTCGTGTTCACGCCGGGTGCCGGCAACCCCTTTGCTCGCTCGATCAACCGCACGGTGATGTTCGGCGCGGCGCAACCTGTTCCAGGAGGGCTCGCGGTTCGCCGACGGCTGCCACCGGTGAGCGCCCGACACCTGTCGCGCATGCCGCCCTACTTGCGAGCCGCACATCAGAACTGGAGCCGGCGCACGCCGACGACACAAGCTCAAGCAGAACGCGCCCGCATCCTGGCCGAGGCGATGCTGCGCGCCGGCGATCCCAACGACGCGGTGGAACGACAGCTGCTGGGACTCGGCATTGCGCCCGTGACCGCGCTCGACGTGGCCAAGGAACTCACCAGCCGACCACCTGATGCTGCGTGATGCTGCGTGATGCTGCGTGATGCCACCCGACGCCACCCGACGCCACCCGATTCGTGGCCGAACGGAACAGAACGCACCAGAACGCGATCGGTCAGGTGAGCAACCGGTCCTTGTTGACGATCACGATCCCACGATCGGAGATGGTGAACCGCTCGGCATCGGCCGCAGCGTCGAAGCCGATCCGAAAGCCAGGGGGCACCACCACGTTCTTGTCGATCACACACCGATGCAGCTTCGCTCCGGTGCCCACGGTGACACCGGGGAACAGGATCGAGTCGGTGACCTCGGCCGCGAAATCGACGAACACGTCGGGGCTCAGGATCGACCGGTTGACGGTGCCACCCGACACGATCGAGCCTGCGCACAGCAGGCTGTTCACCACGCGGGCGTCCTCGCCGCCCCATCCGTGGAAGACCTTGGCCGGCGGCAACGGCAACTGCAGGCTGTAGACCGGCCACTCCTTGTTGTAGAGGCTGAACGGCGGCACGGCCGCGAGCAGGTCCATGTTGGCCTCGTAGTACGCGTCGAGGCTGCCGACGTCGCGCCAGTAGCCACGCTCGTGCTCGGCCTGGCCGGGGATCACGTTCTGGGAGAAGTCGTACATCCGCGCCGTCCCTGCCCGGGTGAGCGCAGGGATCACGTCGCCCCCGATGTCGGTGGGACCGCTGTCGTCGCCCAGCGGGGTGACCACGTCGACCAATGCGTCGGTGGTGAACACGTAGTTGCCCATCGAGGCCAGCGAGCGCGTCGGATCACCGGGCATCGCCGGCGGATCCTTCGGCTTCTCGAGGAACTCCACGATCCTGTTGTCGGCGTCGGCATGGATGATGCCGAACTGAGGCGCCTCTTCGATGGGAACCGGGATCGCTGCCACCGTCACGCCGGCTCCGCTGGCCATGTGCTCGGCCACCATCTGCCGCGGATCCATGTGGTAGATGTGATCGGCGCCGAAGACGCACACGTAGTCGGGGCGCTCGTCGGAGATGAGGTTGAGGTTCTGGTACACCGCATCGGCCGACCCGGCGAACCACTGCGGGCCGCGGCGCATCTGTGCCGGCACCGGGGTCACGTAGTTCCCGAGCAACGTGGAGAACCGCCA
>JAYSLK010000752.1:0-2503 GCA_043725585.1 Actinomycetota bacterium | reverse complement strand
CCTCGTGGCACCGTGATCGATCGATTGGCTGCCGTTGAAGACGAGTACTCCCTGCTCGAGACCAGCCTGGGTGACCCCGAGGTGCTGTCCGACCCCGCTCGGCTGCGCTCGATCTCGAAGCGGTACAAGGACCTGACGCCGCTGGTGGAGGTGATGCGCCTCTTCCGTGCTCGCGCAGCCGATGCCGAGACCGCGAAGGAGTTCATGAACGACACGGCGGGCGACGAGCGCGAGATCTGGCGTGCCGAGCACGGCGCAGCCGAGGCAGACCTCGAACGGCTCGGTGACGAGATGCGCACGTTGATGCTGCCGAAGGATCTCAACGACGGCCGCGCCGTCATCATCGAGATTCGAGGGGCCGAGGGTGGCGAAGAGGCCAACCTGTTCGCTCGCGACCTGTTCGAGATGTATCAGGCGTGGTCGGTCAAGCAAGGTTGGAAGCTGGAGGTGCTGTCGAGCGACGTCAGCGATCTCGGAGGTCTGAACCGGATCGTCTTCGTCGTCCGTGGCGACACGGCCTGGAGCCATCTCAAGTTCGAGGGCGGACCACATCGAGTGCAGCGTGTGCCGGTGACCGAGAGCCAGGGGCGGATCCACACCTCGTCGGCGACGGTGATGGTGTTGCCGGAAGCCGACGAGGTCGACGTCGAGCTCGACGAGCGCGATCTCGACATCGACGTGTATCGCAGCAGTGGCGCCGGCGGACAGAGCGTGAACACCACCGACTCGGCCGTCAGGATCACTCATCGACCGACGGGCCTCGTCGTGACGATGCAGGACGAGCGCAGCCAGCTCCAGAACCGGGCCAGAGCGCTCCAGGTGCTCTGCGCCCGACTGCTCCAGCTGAAACAGGACGAGCAGAATGCCGCGATGTCGCTCGAACGCCGCTCCCAGGTGGGTGGTGGCGGGCGCAGCGAGAAGATCCGCACCTACAACTTCAAGGAGAACCGGGTGACCGACCACCGCATCGGGTTCACCATCTACCGCCTCGCCGACGTGCTGGCCGGCGATCTCGACGACGTGGTCGATGCCCTGCTGGCAGACGAACGCTCGCGGCAGCTCTCCGATGGCGCTGGCTGACCGCACCCTCGTCGCTCGAGGTCCCGAGAAGGGTCCGACGAGATGAGCGACCTCGGTGACGACACGACGGATTGGCGAGCCCTCTGGGCCGAGACCGAACGCCGCGTCGGCGATCGCACCACCGCACGATGGTTGTGCGAGACGGCGAGTGGCGCTGACGGAGCGGCCTTCCTCGATGTGCTCGCCGAACCGGCGATGCACACAATGGTGGTGCATCTCGACTCGATGATCGCTCGATACCTCGACGGCGAGCCGCTGCAGTACGTGCTCGGCCACTGGGCGTTCCGTCACCTGGAGGTGATGGTCGACCCGCGCGTGCTGATCCCGCGCCCGGAGACCGAGTTGATCGTCGACCACGCGATCCGATCCGTTCGGGCCCATGCGCGACCGCTGAGAGTTGCCGATCTCGGCACGGGCAGCGGGGTGATCGGCCTGTCGCTTGCGCTCGAACTGTGGCACGACGGCATGGAGGTGTGGCTCACCGATGCGTCCCTCGATGCTCTCGATGTCGCTCGAGCCAACACGGCTGGCATCGGTCGCGCCGCGGTCGGCGTGCGCCTCGCTGCGGGGTCGTGGTTCGAGGCCCTGCCGGCGGACCGGGTGGGCAGCATGCACCTGATCGTCAGCAACCCCCCGTACATCGCCGACGACGATCCCGCGGTCGAATCGATCGTTCGCGATCACGAACCTCACCGAGCGCTGTTCGCGGCCGACGGTGGTCTGGCCCACATCGCTGCGATCGCGGCTGAGGCGTCACGCTGGCTGGCGATGGACGGCACCTTGCTGGTGGAGATCGGTGCCGGTCAGGCACAGGCGACCATGGCCCTGTTCACCGAGGCCGGCCTGCGAGATGTCGAGGTGCACTCGGACCTGTCCGGGCACCACCGCTTCGTGCAGGGCGTCCGTCGTTAGCGGTACCCGGTCATGAGGTTGGTGACCCGGCCGCGAACCGTCTCAGGCGAAGCGGGCTGCGACCTGGCCGAGGAGGCTCTCCTCGATCGCATCGATGGCATCGTCGACGCCCGCGACGTCGCGGGCGGCGGAGAACAACGAGTGACGCAGCACGGAACTGGTGATCCGATGGTCGATGTCGTCGAGCAACGCCTCGACGGCGTCGTCGGCGACCGCTGCTCGCACCTTGGCCATCGCCTGGCCGAGGTACTGGTCGAACGAGAAGGTGTCCGTCTCGAACCCCTGGTCCTCGCTGATCGTGCGGATCTCGTCGAGCTCGTCGCTGTCGATGTGGTGGTCGACGATCATGACGAGCAGCAACAGCTCCACCGCTGCTTCGTGCTCGCGGTCGGCGGTGGCGTGCACCGAAATACCCTCGTAGAGATCCTTCAGCTGCTTGCTCATGACGCCGATTGTGGCACGCGGGTCAGCGACCGAGGCACCGACGCAGGAAGTCGAGTTGGTGCAGCAG
>JAYSLK010000751.1:0-3728 GCA_043725585.1 Actinomycetota bacterium | reverse complement strand
AGGAACGCGCTGCGCCAGCCGGCCATCGAGAAGCTCTTCGTCATCGAGTACAGCTCGACGGCGCACTCCTTGGCCCCCTTCGCCTGCAGGATCGAGGGCGGCTTGTAGCCGTCGAAACCCATGTCGGCGTAGGCGAAGTCGTGCACGACGATCATGTCGCGCTCGCGGCAGAAGTCGACCACCTTCTGCATGAACTCGAGATCGACGGTGGCACCGGTCGGGTTGTGCGGGAACGAGATGACGAGGACGCGCGGCTTGGGCCAACCGACGTTCCACGCGTTCTCTAGGCTGTCGAAGAAGTCGCCCTCGAAGTCGGTCTGCACGCGCGGGTCCGACAGCGAACGCATGGGCACCTGGCGCAGGTCGGCGCCGGCGAACAGCGGGCCGTAGATGTGGCTCGGGTAGCTCGGGCTCGGCACGATCGCCGCGTCGCCCGACTGGAGGAGCACCCACATGAGGTGGCTGAAACCCTCCTTCGAACCGATCGTGTTCGTGATCTCCAGCTCGACGTCGAGGTCGACGTCCCAGTTCCGCTTGTACAGCGCGGCCACAGCCTCGCGCAGCTTCGGCAGCCCCTTCGACATCGAGTAACGGTGGTTGCGCGGGATGCGCGCCGCTTCGGCGAGCTTCTCGACGGCGATGTCGGGCGAGGGGATATCGGGGTTGCCGAAGCCGAGGTCGATTACGTCCACGCCTGCTCGCCGTGCCTCGATCTTCAGGTTGTTGATGATCGTGAACACGTACGGCGGCAGGTTGGTGATGCGGCGGAACTCCATTCGGCCCAGGTTACGAGTTCGACCCTGCGATGGCGGTGTTCATTGCCGTGTTCACACCCGGCACCCGACCATCGGCCGCGTGCTCACGGGCGCTCCGCCAGGTAGTCCTTCACCGCACCCTCGGTCGAGACGAGGCAGCTGTTCCACGCGGCGCTCCCCTCGTCGACGAGGCACTGCCGCATCGTTGCATCGGCGAAGGCCCGGTACGCATCCTCGTCGGTCTGGGTCATGCCCTCGAGGGTCGTTGCATCTACCTCTGGCACGAAGTCGCCAGCCTCGGTTCCGAAGGTCGATGACCAGGTGTACATCGGCTGCGGGAAGCTGCCGTCGGCTGCGATCCTCGTCGACTCGCCAGTGAGCGTCACCGTCGACCACGAGGCCCGCAGGATCTCGACGCCGGCGGCATCGAAGGCCACTACCTCGTCTGACGGATCATGGGCCTCCACCGGGAACGCTGCCAGGCCATCGACGACGTGTTGCCAGCTCACGTCGTCGCCCTGCCGGAGCTCCACCGTCGAGACCGACGGCGGCAGCCCGATCCAAGCCACCATGTCGTTGTTGCCGGCCAGTTCGAGGTCGTTCCACGGCAACGGGTCGAGCTGGACGCTGGGATCGACCGGCCAGCAGCTCGTCTCGCCGGACATCGAGCGACAGATGCTCTGGTAGTAGGTGTCGAAGAACGGGAATGCAGTCACCGAGAAGATCAGCTTGTTCCCGTCGCCGAGCTCGAAGCCCAGTGCCTCCCCCTTGGCCACCCCGCCCGCCGAGACCAGCGCGTGCGGGAGCCGGAGCAGGGGCACCTCGGTGCGGGTGGGGCCGGCATCGGGGTTCGCCGCGGTGTCGACCTCCCCGGCGCCTCCACGACCCGTGACGGCGACGAGGCCACCGACGACCAGGGCCAGTCCGCAGGCGGCCGTCGCTCCCCTGGCGGCGACCCGACGGCGACGGCGACGGCCGACGCGTCTCATCACCTGGTCGAGGTCCATGGCCGGGAGATTGGCGCGGTCGGCGATCCCGGGCAGCTGGCGGTGGAGTCGGTCTTCGACATCGATGTTCATCCGAGGATTCCTCTCAATTGGGCGAGCGCCCGGTTCAACGTGGACTTGACGGTGCCGATCGAGACGCCGAGCGTGTCGGCGATGTCGGCCAGCTCGAGCTGCTGGTAGTAGCGCAGGGCCACGACTGTTCGCCTGCGCCGTGGCAGTTGCAACATCGCGACCGCGAGTTCGTCGGTCTCGTCTGGATGATCGAGGTACGACTCGGCCCTGGCGACGCTCGCAGCGGTACGACGCACGACGGCACGGTGGCGGTGCCATGAGATGCACCGGTTCACGACTGCCCGACGCAGGTACGCGCCCGGCTCGTCGATGGTCGACCATCGCTCGTACACGCGCACGAACGACTCCTGCACCGCTTCCTCTGCCAGCGTCACCGACCCGGTCAGCAGGTAGGCAAGTCGCACCATCGGCCCCCGGGCTTCGGCGAAGAACGATTCGAACGGTCTGACCGATGGCGCGATCCCGTCGACTGGGTCGGCCGCGCTGGGCTCATCCTCGAGGGGTCGCACCACGGTGGGTCCCACGTGCCGGGTGATCGAGTCGTCCACCATCGTTCACTCTGACGCACGACCGTGGTCAGAGGTTGCTCGGCTCGGGCCGATCGCATCACCTTCCCAGCACCTTCGCCACACCTTGCGACGTGGCGGTGGCAATCGGTCATCGATGTGCCACCATTCATGCCCATGTCGAACCCCCTTCCCGACGGATGCATCCACGTGGTCATCGAGATCCCGCGTGGCAGCCGCAACAAGTATGAGATCGATCACGAGACCGGCCGTGTGTTCCTCGACCGGCGCCTGTTCACCGCCACGACCTACCCGGCCGACTACGGCTACATACCCGACACCCTCGGAGGCGACGGCGACCCCCTCGATGCCCTCGTGCTGCTGGAAGACCCGGTGTACCCGGGCGTATGGGTGCAGGCACGTCCGCTCGGCGTGCTGTACATGCACGACGAGGCGGGCGAGGACGCGAAGATCATCTGCGTCCCGCCCCGCGAGCCGCGATGGCAAGACGTGATGGATCTCAGCGACCTCACCCCGCAGCTCGTGGAAGAGATCCAGCACTTCTTCGAGGTCTACAAGGCGCTCGAACCCGGCAAGACCTCATCGACGGCGGGCATCGCCGGTCGCGAAGCCGCCTGGCGGGAGATCGAGGAGTCGCGCCGGAACTTCACTCCACACCAGTGACCGGAGGCGGTTCGTCCTCCGGCTGGAGCAGAGCGAGCTTCGGGTCAGGCCCGGGCGAGCAGGGCGGCACCGATGCCGCCGGCCATCGGCCCCAGTTCTGCGAACCGCAGCTGCGGCCAGGGGCGATCGTCACCGCCGTACAGGCTGGCGTGGAACGCCCGCTCGATCGGTGGGAGGAACAGTTCGGGCTCTGCCGATACCCCGCCTGACAGCACGATCGCGCCCGGGTCGTACATGTTCGTGAGGTTCACCAGCCCGATGGCAACCCAACCGGCGAAGGTGTCGATCACCGCCAGCGCCTGTGCGTCGCCCATGAGCGCTGCCGCGGTGATGTGTTCGCCACGGATCTCTGCGATCTCGCCGACGGACGTCAACACCGCGTCGAGTCGCCCTGCGAGCGCCGCTTGACGAGCGTGGTGGCCGAGGCTGTTGCCCGATGCATACCGTTCCCAGCATCCGCTCTGGCCGCACGTGCACGGGATGCCGTCCGGCTGGACGATCATGTGCCCGAACTCGCCCGCGAACCCGTGGTGACCGCGCTGCAGCACCCCACCGCTCACGAACCCTCCACCGATGCCGGTGCCGAGCCCGACGAGCACCAGGTCGTCGACGCCGCGGCCGGCACCGAGCTTCCACTCGGCCAGACAGGCGACGGTGTTGTCGTTGTCGACCAGGACGTGCAGCCCCGTACGGGCCTCCAACAA
>JAYSLK010000750.1:0-1846 GCA_043725585.1 Actinomycetota bacterium | reverse complement strand
CTCGAGGCAGAGGTCGGCGGCTACGCAGCGGCCGATCGGGTGGTCGACGTGCTGGAACGAGGCCGCGCCGATCTCGCCGTCTTGGTCGGCGGCGACCCGGACGAGATCGCGCTCGTGCCGAGCGACAGCGTCGGATGGGTGAAGGCCTGGTGGGGTTGGGTGGTCGGCGGCAACGTGCCGACGGGAAGCACCGTCTTCGTCGACCGGCTCTGCTACCACTCGCACTACGCCGCGCTCGACCAGACGAGCCGCCTCGGCAACTTCTCCATCCGAGTCATGCCTTCGCTCGCCGATGGCACGGTGGACGTCGACGCGTTGGACATCGGGAGCGACGTCAGCGTCGTCTGTCTCACGATGGTCGGCACGCACAGCGGCAACGTCAACCCGGTGTCCGCCGTCGGTCGGCGCGCCGCTGCGGCCGGCGTGCCGCTGTTCCTCGATGCGTGTCAGGTGCTCGGCCAGCTGGCCCTCGATGTCAGGGAACTGGGCTGCCAGGTCCTCACGGGCACGGGACGGAAGTTCCTCCGCGGACCGCGAGGCACGGGCATGGTGTGGGTGTCCCGCACCATCGTCGATCGCTTCTCGCCGCCCGGCATCGACGCGACCAGCACTCCGTGGAGTGCCGCCGACGGCATGCAGATCGGGCCCGGTGTACGACGGTTCGAGGAGTACGAGGTGTCGGTCGCGTCGATGGTCGGGCTGGCCTCGGCGGCCCGTCAAGCACTCGCCCTGGGCGCAGCGCCGATCGAGCGACGAGTCGTGGCCCTTGGCGAGCAACTGCGGTCTGCGCTGGCCGACATCGAAGGAGTCGAGGTGCGAGACACGGCAGCGCGCCGGTGCGGGATCGTCACCTTCACCGTGGGCGGCGTCGCGCCAGCCGGTGTGGTGGCGGCAGCTTCGGCGGTCGGCGTCACGATCAACCAGTCCACGTCGAACTGGGCTGCGATCGACATGGATGCGAAGCGGACCGCAGCCGTCGTGCGGGCCTCGCCGCACTACTTCAACACCACGGCCGACATCGACCGGCTCGCAGCTGTGGTGCATGACCTGAGCTCCGCCAGGCCTCACTGACATTCCACGCACCCGGCGTGCCCGGGAACTCGAGTCCGACCCCGCGAGCGCGGAGCTGTTCGTCAGGCGAATGACTCAATGACTCGTTCATTTCCGAAACGTACAGCCCGCGTGACTGGCAGCCGTGGTGCCTACGGCGTGCGCAGCCGGCCCGTGCGTTTGGTCGCCGGCACCGTCAGGTGTCGGATCCGGCGGTGAGTGGGCCGAACACGTCGGCGATCTGATGACCGGCTTCGAGCGGGTGTCGCAACGGGCGATCGAGCCGCACCTCGTAGACGTTGTGACGACCGCTTCGCGAGCGCAACACGTAGCCGGAGTCGACGAGATCCTGGACGATGCTGTGCACCGCTCGCTCGCCGATGCCGACCAACCGGGCAATCTCGGCCAAGCGGACTTCACGGTTCTGGGCGATGCAGAGCAGCACGTGTGCGTGGTTGGTCAGGAACGTCCACGACGGGACCGCGGTCGGTGTCGACTCCTGCTGCTGCGCCACGCGTCCAACACTACATGTCAACCTTGCTTCACTTGACATGGCTTGCAACACATGATCTACTAAACATGGTTCGTAAACGAAGGGTACTCACATGTTCGTACGCGGTGCGTCAATAGATCTCAATTCGGTCGGCGAAGCGGACGAGGTCGCCGCCGTCGTTCGCCGGCTCACCACGGACAGCCCGTTCGTGCTCGCCCGGGTCGACCGAGACGGCGATCGACACCGCTGCGTGTTCGACCTGAAGCGCGCCGACCTCGTCGTCGGCTACCGAAGCGTGATCGA
>JAYSLK010000749.1:0-8136 GCA_043725585.1 Actinomycetota bacterium | reverse complement strand
GTGCCGGTGCCGCACTCATCTCTCATCGCCGAAGGGGTAAGCGATACGTTGCGCCGCATGGTCGATATCTCCTGTGCGTTTGCGACATCGATGGCCACGCCCGAACACGTGGCGCTCGCCGAGGAACTCGGCTACCGGCGCGCATGGCTCTACGACTCCCCCGCGCTCTACCCCGACGTGTGGATGATCCTGGCCGAGTGCGCTCGCCGCACCTCGCGCATCGAGATCGGCCCTGGCGTGGCGATCCCGTCGCTGCGGCACCCAATGGTCACCGCGGCAGCGATCGGGACGCTCGCCGATCTCGCCCCAGGCCGTGTGAACGTGGCGATCGGATCGGGATTCACCGGACGGCTCACACTCGGCCAGAAGCCGCTTCCATGGACCTTCGTCCGTGAGTATGTCCTCGCGTTGCAAGGTTTGCTGGCGGGCGACACGGTCGATTGGGACGGCGCACCGATCCGGATGATGCACCCCGATGGATTCGGCGCGACCCGACCGATCCGGGTGCCGATCATCCTCGGCACCGGCGGCCCGAAGGGCGAAGCCGTGGCGCACGAGCTCGGCGATGGTGTGTTCGTGACCGCACCAACCGACGCCTTCGACCGTTGCTCGGTGCTCACCTTCGGCACCGTGCTCGACGACGGCGAAGATCCTGGCAGCGATCGGTCGATGTCTGCTGCCGGCCACGCCGGCGGACTGATGTTCCACGCGATCCACTTACGCGGCCAGGTGAAGACGCTCCCGGGTGGCGACCGATGGCTCGCCGCGCTCGAGGAGTTCCCCGAGCGCGAGCGCCACCTCGCCCTCCACGAAGGTCACCTGATCGAGGCCAACGAGCGGGATCGCCTGGTGGTGAACGGCGAGCTGTTGACGATGTTCGGGCTCGCCCGCACCGCCGAGGGCTGGCGCGCCCACCTTGCACACCAGGCGGAGCACGGCGCGACGGAGATCGCCTATCAGCCAGCTGGCCGAGACATCCCTCGCGAGCTTCGCCGGTTCATGGAGATGGCGCTCGCCTGATCCGATCGCGATGAGAGATGCGGGCGCCACGGCCACTCATCCCTCATCGCATTCCCTCATGGCGCGCCGTCAACCGACGGGAGAGTCTCCGACGATCTTTCCGGCATCGAGCCGCACGGTTCGTGTGACGCGCACCGACTGTAGGAGTTCGCGATCGTGGGTGACGATCAGCACGGTGCCCTTGAACGATTCGAGCGCGGTCTCCAGCTGCCCGATCGCCCGCAGGTCGAGATGGTTCGTCGGCTCGTCGAGCACCAGGCAGTTCGTCCCCGTCGCCATCAACAGCGCCAACACTGCCCGGGTTCGCTCGCCCGGTGACAGCGATCCCGTGGGCCGAGTGACCTCGTTGGCGCCGATACCGAACTTGGCCAGCAGGGTGCGCGCCTCGGGGATCGTCATCGCGGTCGCGGCCATGAATGCATCGAGCAGCGACTCGTCGTCGTCGAGCTGGACACGACGCTGTTCCAACTCGCCAACCACCACCCCTGGGCCGAACCAACGGTCACCGGCATCGAGGTCGCGACGGCCGAGCATGGTGTCGAGCAAGGTTGTCTTGCCACTGCCGTTGCTGCCCACGATCGCGACCCGCTCACCGGCGCCGATCGTGAGGTCGATCGGGCCGAGTTCGAACTCTCCGTTGCTCACCAACGCCTTCGTCAGCCGCACCACCACGTCGCCGCTCCGGGCGCTCTCGCCGAAGGTGAGGCGCAGTTGCCATGCCTCGCGCGGTTCGTCCACCACCTCCAAGCGCTCCATCGCCTTCTCGGTGCGCGCGGCCTTGCCGGCGAGTTGCTCGGTCTGGTTCACCCTGAACGACTTGATGTTCTTGTCGTTGTCATCCGGCTTCTTCTTCGCTCGGCTGAGGCCCTGTGTCGCCCACTCCCGTTCACGCTGGGCGCGACCGGCGAGGTTCGTCTTCTTGTCCGCATACTCCTCGTAGCGCTCGCGGGCATGGCGGGCCGCGACCTCGCGCTCGGCCAGAAAGGCATCCCAGCCGCCGGCGAACGTGGCGAGCTGGTGACTGAACTCGTCGAGCTCGGCGACGTGCGTGACCGTGCGGCGCAGGAACTCGCGGTCGTGGCTCACGATCGCGATCGGCGACGACTGATCGAGCACCCACCGCTCCAGACGGGCCAGCCCGTCGAGATCGAGATCGTTGGTCGGTTCGTCCAGCAGATACACGTCGAAGTGGGCGAGCAACAGCGCGGCGAGTCCGACTCGAGCCGCCTCGCCACCCGACAGCGTGGCCATCGTCTGGTCGAGCAGTCGATCGTGCAGGCCGAGATCGGCCCACACCGGCCCGATCCGGACGTCGAGGTCCGCTCCGCCCAGCGCCAGCCAATGATCGAGCGCATCCGAGTAGCGATCGTCGGCGCCGAGATCGCCCCCGGCCAGTGCAACGGTGGCGGCATCCAATTCGGTCGTGGCTGCGGCGACCCGCGTGCGCCGACCTAGGAACTGACGCACGGATTCGTCATCACTGCGATCCGGCTCCTGGGGGAGGTACCCGACCGTGGCGGTCGCGGGCATGGTCACGACGGTGCCTGCATCGAGCGGTTGGAGGCCCGACAGCACGCGCAACAGGGTGGACTTGCCCACTCCGTTCGAGCCGACGAGGCCGACCCGCCATCGTGGCGCCAGCTGCAGTTCGGCATCATCGAGCACGACCGTGCGACCGAGCGCCAGTGTGAGGTTGCGGGCATGCAGCGAGGTGGAAGACACGAGGTTCTCCTGAGGCGGGCAGGGGCGTTCGCTGCTCGCAACGGACGAACGGCGATTCGGATGGACGGACTCGGAACGTCGACTCAGCGCACGAACACATCCTGTCACGCCACCCTGACACCCCACCCCCGATTCGCGATGAGAGATGAGTGGCTCTGCCGCACTCATCTCTCATCGCGAACTGTCCTCGCCTGGGGCGGTGAGAGATAGGTGCGCCACCGACACTCATCTCTCATCGCGGAGGTGGGTCGGTGGTTGCTGGGTACCCTCGGGGGTTCGATGTCGCTCGCCGAACTGCCGCCGCTGCTCCGTGCTGATCCTGGGCTCACCCACGCCTTCGGCGACCCGCAGGCGCTGATCGCAGTGCCGGAATCGGCGCGGGCCGTGGCGATCGCCGCACTCGCGCAGCTGGGTGGCCGCCGCCCGCTGCTGGTGGCCACGCCCACCGGGAGCGACGCCGGCCAGTTGTTCGACGACCTCGCCCAGTTCATGCCCGCTGGCGAGGTGGTGCTGTTCCCCGCATGGGAGACGCTGCCGTTCGAGCGCATCAGCCCCAGCGTCGAGACCATGGGCCGCCGGCTCGAGGTGCTGTGGCGGCTGCGGACCCCCGACCGGATGCCGGCGATCGTGGTCACCGGTGTTCGAGCGCTGCTGCAGAAGCTGGGCCCCGACGCCATCACGATCGAACCGATTCGCGTTCGCCCGACCGACGTGCTCGACGCGGACGAGCTGCTCACTCGACTGGTCCACATGGGCTACCGCCGCGAGGAGCTCGTCGAGCACCGTGGCGAAGTGGCCCGGCGAGGCGCGATCATCGACGTGTTCCCGTCGACTGCCGAGGCCCCGATCCGCATCGATCTGTGGGGCGACGAGGTCGACCGGCTGACCGAGTTCACCGTGAACGATCAGCGCAGCACGGACGATCTCGACGAGGTGATCATCTTCCCGGCGCGTGAGTTGATGCCCAGCGATGCCGTGCGCACGCGCGCCGCCGAGTTGGTCGCCGAGGAGCCGTGGGGCCGCGAGCACTGGGAGCGGTTGGCGGACGGCAGCCTGTTCGACGGCATGGAGAGCTGGGTTCCGTGGCTGGTGCGCCGCGACGAACTGATCACCGACGTCCTGCCGGCTGCGGCCAAGGTGGTGCTCCTCGAGCCAAGGAGGATGCGCGACCGGGCCAACGACCTGCTGGCCGAAGAGGACGATCTGGCCCGCTCGCTGGCCAGCACCTGGGCCCGCGATGCGGAGCGCCAGTTCCCGCGTCTGCACGCCGAGACCGATCGCGTGCTCGGCGCCGGCCACCAGACCTGGACGATCAGCTCCACGCCGGCGAACCCCGATGCGCCTGCGGTGTCGGCCAGCGGTTGGGGTCCCGTCGTCGGTGACGGCGAAGGGCTCGCGACCCGATTGCGCGAGCTGCTCGTCGACCGGTACCGCGTCGTGGTCGCCGCGGACGGCGACGGTTCTGCACAGCGGCTGGGTGCACTGCTGCGCGAGCGCGGCCTCGAGTTCAAGATCGCTACGGCCGACACCGATCTCACCAAGCCAGGCGGCTACGTCATCACCTCCCCGCTGCACCGCGGCTTCCTGCTCCCCGCCGCCAAGCTCGCCGTGGTCGCCGAGGGCGACCTCACCGGGCGCCGTCGAGCGCACCGCCAATCGCGACCCCGAAAGCGACAGAGCGCCGGCTTCTTCGAAGACCTGAAACCCGGCAACTACGTGGTGCACCACCATCATGGCGTCGGCCAGTACGACGGGATGGTCAAGCGCACGATCGGCGGGGTGGAGCGCGACTACCTGCTGCTGTCGTACAAAGGCGGCGACAAGCTCTACGTCCCGAGCGACCAGATCGACTCACTGCGCCAGTACGTGGGCGGCGAAGCGCCGTCGCTGCACCGCCTCGGCGGCACCGACTTCGCCAAGGCCAAGACACGTGTGCGCAGCGCCGTGCGCGAGATCGCGCAAGAACTCGTCCTGCTCTACCAGAAACGCGTGACCGCCCACGGCCATGCCTTCGGGCAGGACACCCCGTGGCAGAACGACATGGAGGACGCCTTCCCCTACGCCGAGACGCCCGACCAGTTGAAGGCGCTCGACGACATCAAGCAAGACATGGAGCGGCCGTTCCCGATGGACCGCCTGCTGTGCGGCGATGTCGGCTTCGGCAAGACCGAGGTGGCCGTGCGAGTTGCATTCAAGGCGATCCAGGACGGCAAGCAGGTGGCCGTGCTGGCCCCCACCACCCTGCTCGCCACGCAGCACGGCAACACCTTCGCCGACCGGTTCTCCGGCTTCCCGATCCGCGTCGAGGTGCTCAGCCGCTTCCTCACCCAGAAAGAGGCGAAGAAGGTGATCGCCGGTCTGAAGTCGGGCGAGGTCGACTGCGTCATCGGCACCCACCGTCTGCTGGCCGAGAGCATCGAGTTCAAGGACCTTGGTCTGCTCGTCGTCGACGAGGAGCAGCGATTCGGCGTGCAGGCCAAGGAATCGATGAAGAAGATGAAGCACAACGTCGACGTGCTCACCCTCTCGGCCACACCCATCCCGCGAACGCTCGAGATGAGCTTGGTCGGCATCCGCGACCTCAGTCTGCTGCAGACGCCGCCGGCCGACCGCCAGCCGATCCTCACCTTCGTCGGCGAGTACGACGAGCGCGTGGCCGTTGAGGCCATCCGCCGCGAACTGCTGCGCGAGGGACAGGTCTTCTGGGTGCACAACCGGGTCAACTCGATCGACGAGTGCGCATCTCGACTGCGTGAGCTCGTTCCCGAGGCGCGCATCGCGATCGCCCACGGTCAGATGGATGAGGGGTCGCTCGAACAGGTGGTCGTCGACTTCTGGGAAGGCCGCTTCGACGTGCTCGTGTGCACCACGATCATCGAGAGCGGCATCGACATGCCCACCGTGAACACCCTGGTCGTCGAGCGCGCCGATCTGCTGGGCCTCGGCCAGATGCACCAACTGCGCGGCCGTGTGGGCCGAAGTGGCTCTCGGGCCTATGCCTACCTGTTCCACCCTCGCGACGCCCGTCTCACCGAGGAGGCTTACGAACGCCTGCGCACGATCGGTGAGGCGACCGACCTCGGCAGCGGCTTCAAGATCGCCATGCGAGACCTCGAGATCCGTGGGGCAGGCAACCTGCTCGGCGAATCCCAGAGCGGCCACATCGCCGCCGTGGGCTACGACCTGTACTGCCAGATGGTGACTGAGGCAGTCGGCGAGATGAAGGGCGAAGCACCGGCCAAGCCGGTGAGCGAGGTGAAGCTCGACGTGCCGACCGACGCGTACCTCCCCACCGACTACGTCGCCAAGGAAGAGTTGCGGCTCGAGGCCTACCGTCGCCTTGCCGGGGTCACCACCGCGTCGGAGGTCGACGACATCCGTCTCGAGTGGGAAGACCGCTACGGCCCGGTGCCAACTCCGGCCGATGCGCTGCTCGATGTAGGCTACCTGCGCGCCGAATGCCACCGCCTCGGCCTGAAGGACGTGAGCATCCAGTCGAACGCTGCCCGTCTGGCACCGTTGCGGTTGAAGGTCAGCGAGGACATGCGGCTCAAGCGCCTGGCACGAACCGCGATCCTGAAGGACGACCTCGACCAACTGGTGGTGCCGATCGCCCGCGGCGCCACTCCCGCACGGTTCCTCGTCGGCCTGCTGCGCGAGCTCATCCCACCCGACGGCCCCCGCACCGGCGGGCCCAACTCCGTCGCCGAGTCGATCCCAGCCCCGGCCGGCGGCAAGGTCGTCAGCAGCCGGGCCCGCTGATGCGCCTCCAACTCGCCAAGCCCACCGAGCACGCAGCCGTCGTGTCATGGCCGCTCACCACCCGCCTCGACGACTGGGCCATCGACGGCATGCACGCAGTGATGGGTCTCCACCGTCACGTGGTGCGGATGGTCGAGACCGCCGACACGGCCTACGTGGTGAAGGAGCTCCCCGACCTCCTGGCCGAGCGCGAGTACCGATTGTTGCGCCAACTGGCGGATCTGGGCCTGCCCACCGCCGAGGTCGTCGGCGTGGTCACCGGCCGTCGAGACGACGATGGCGGCCCCGGAGAGGGGTTGCTCATCACCCGCCATCTCGACTACTCGCTGCCGTACCGCATCCTGTTGAGCGGCCGGGGCCTGCAGATCCCCTACCTCGGCGAACGGCTGCTCGACTCGCTCGCCGGCCTGCTGGTTCGGCTCCACCTCGCAGGCTTCTTCTGGGGTGACTGCTCACTGTCGAACACGCTGTTCCGACGCGACGCCGACGCCCTGCAGGCGTACATCATCGACGTCGAGACCGGCGAACGGCACGAGACGCTGAGCGACGGCCAGCGAGCGCTCGATCTGCAGATCGCCACGCAGAACGTCGCCGGCGACCTGATCGACCTCCAGGCAGGCGGCCTCCTCGCGGCCGGCATCGATCCGGTCGAGACCGCGCTTGCGATCGAGGAGAGCTACGTCCAGCTGTGGGCCGAGCTGACCGTGACCGAGGAGTTCCACGCCGAGGAGACCTTCCGCGTCGACCAACGCCTGCGCCGCTTGCACGACCTCGGCTTCGACGCCTCCGAGCTCGAACTGGTCTCCGTCGGTGAGGGCACGCGCCTGCGACTCGTGCCGCGAGTGGTGGAGCACGGGTTTCACACCCAACGTTTGAAGTCGCTCACCGGCATCGTCGGGGGCGAGAACCAGGCCCGACGCCTGCTCCACGACATCCGCCGCTACGGCACCACGCTCGAACAGCGATCGGGCAAGCGGGTTCGTGAGGCGGTGGCGGCGTCACGTTGGATGGACGACCGCTTCGATCCGACCATTGCCGCGATCCCGGGCGACCTGGTCGGCAAGCTCGAGCCAGCCGAGCTGTACCACCAGGTGCTCGAGCACCGCTGGTTCATCTCCGAAGCCGCCGGCTACGACGTGGGCATGGCCGAGACGATCGCTTCGTACGTGCGCGACGTGCTGAAGCCGGCCCGCAACGAACAGATCACCCTGCCCCCTGCGACGACCGAACTGCAGATCATCACCGCCGACATGTCTCGCCCAGCCGACAGCGACGATGACGCTGCCGAAGACTGAGCCGGGACGGGAGTCGACCGCTAACGTCTCGATCGTGACCCGCCGCCCCGTTCGCCGATCCCTCTGCCTCGCAGGCGCCCTCGTCGTGACCATCGGGCTCTCGTCGTGCGCCACGTTCGAGAACCAGAACGTCGCCACCGTCGACGGCCAAGAGCTCAGTCAGGACGACCTCGAGTCGATCTTGAACAGCGAGCTCACCCCGGTGGTGTTCAACGGCACCGAACCGGTGGTCGATGGACTCGTCGGAGGTGACACGGCTCGCGGCATCGTGTCGGTGTGGATCACACTCGCGGCGCTCCGCAGCGCGGGCCTCATCGCCGACGACCAGATCGACGAG
>JAYSLK010000748.1:0-2706 GCA_043725585.1 Actinomycetota bacterium | reverse complement strand
GCGGCCGTTGCCGGCGGTCATCCCGCTCCAGATGTCGAGTGCGGCGAGCGTGCGAGGCCCCCCGATGCCATCGGGCGTCAGCGGGGGCGTCGCCTTCTGGTATGCCCGCAGCGCCTCTTGGGTGCCCGCGTCGAAGATGCCGGTGACCTTCACGCCTGGCCACCCGAGCTCGATGAGCCGTTGTTGCAGACAGGTGACCGACTGGCCGCGGGACACCGAGGTGAGCGTGGCATCGGCGACACAACGAGCACGGGTGGTGGGGGTGCCTGCTGTGGCGGCCTCTGCCGAGGATGTCGCAGGGGCGCCACCAAGGGCGCTGGCCGGCACGAAGATCGCCGCCTTGCCCGCGATGCCCAGAGCGACGAGCGTGTCCTCGCCTGCTGCTCCGTTGACGGCGAGTGGCGGATGGGCGGCCTGGAACCAGCGAACTGCATTCTCGGTTTCCGGGCTGTACAGGCCGTTGTACGGAACCGAGTAGCCCTGCATGATCAGAGCGAACTGCAGGCAGAGCACGCCCGACCCGTAGCTCTGCTGGGCGAGGACCGGTTGTGCGATGCACGGCTGCACCTCGGGGAGCTCGGCGGCCGCCATCGGGGCAGGCAGGGGCAGACCCAGACCCGCAACTCCACACAGAGCTGCGACCGCCACGCAGAGTGCACGTCTCACCACCGACAGACTACGCCGCTTCGGTGGGATTGCAACCAACACGACGTGGACTGTCCGGGAACAGATGGCAAACCCCGCAGGTTGAGCACCCCGTGAGCTCCACCGACGACACGACCCCTCCCCTCGCTCCCGGGCCCGCGCCCGCCGCCGCCGGTGCCGCCGATGCAGCCGGCACCGCCGAGATCACCGTCTACTGGCGTCCAGGGTGCGGGTTCTGCGGAAGACTGTTCCGCCAGCTCGAACAGGCTCAGATCCCCCACCAGCGCGTGAACATCTGGGAAGACGACAACGGCGCAGCGGTGGTGCGTTCGATCGCCCGTGGCAACGAGACGGTACCCACCGTGACCATCGGCGACTTCCCCGACGGCGGGCACGGGCTCGTGAACCCCTCGGTCGCGCAGATCCTCGCCGCGGTCGGCCCAGGGTGATTCCGCCAGGCACCGTGAGCGTCGGCACGTGAACGTCCTCCTCATCACGCTCGACCAGTTCCGCGCGGACTGCCTGTCGATCGCTGGCCATCCGGTGGTACGCACGCCGGCGCTGGACGCGCTCTCCACCAACGGAGTGCGATTCGCTCGCCACTACAGCCAAGCTGCGCCGTGCGGCCCTGGCCGGGCATCGCTCTACACCGGGATGTATCAGATGAACCACCGGGTGGTGGCCAATGGCACGCCGCTCGATGCGCGATTCGACAACGTGGCCAAGGCCGCCCGCCGCGCGGGCTACGACCCGGTGCTGTTCGGATACACCGACCAGAGCATCGACCCGCGGGAGTCCACCGGACCCGACGACCCGCGCATGCAGCACTACACGGGCGTGCTGCCGGGCTTTCGGCCGGTGCTGCACATCCCCGACGATCATCAGGTGTGGCTCGACTGGCTGGCCGATCGCGGCCACACCGGGCTCGGTGACGGCTACGTCGCGCTCGGCTCCGAGCCGTCTCGTCCTGCGGCGCTCAGCGTGTCGACGTTCCTCACCGATCACGCGATCGAATGGTTGCGTCAGCGGCCTTCGAGCCCCTCCGACGCTGGCTGGTTCGCGCACCTGTCGTACCTCCGCCCGCATCCTCCCTACAGCGCCGCCGGCACGTTCGCCACGATGTACGACCCGGCGGAGGTGCCGCTGCCGATCGGACCACCCGACGATCGGCTCGCCTTCCACGACGCGCTGCTCGCGTCTGACCGAGCGGCAGCCCCTCCGGATGAGCAGGCGATCCGCGATCTTCGCGCCCAGTACTACGGGATGATCAGCGAAGTCGACGCCCAGCTCGATCGGGTCTGGAATGCGCTCCGCGAACTGGGGATGTGGGACGACACGATGGTGATCGTGACCGCCGACCACGGCGAGCAACTGGGGGACCAAGGTCTGCTGGGCAAGCTCGCCTGGTTCGAGGAGAGCTACCACATCATCGGGATCGTCCGCGATCCTCACCACCCCGATGCGCACGGCACGGTGGTCGACGCGTTCACCGAGAACGTCGACCTGTTCCCCACCATCTGCGACTTCATCGGCGCCGACGTGCCGGTGCAGTGCGACGGGCTGCCGCTCACTCCGTTCCTTTGCGGCACACAGCCGCCGTGGTGGCGTGACGGTGCCCACTGGGAGTTCGACTGGCGCGATCAGTACCTCCTCGACGAGCACCCCTGGCCGTGGGATCGCCGGCTCGAGCGACAGCAGCTCGCGTGCGTTCGCGACGCCGACGGTGCCTACGTGCAGTTCGGCAACGGCACCTGGCGTTGCTTCGACCTCGCCGCCGACCCCACCTGGCACACGCTGATCACCGACCCGGCGCGCGTGCTTCCGTACGCACAGGCGATGGTTGCGTGGCGTGCGGCCCACACCGACCGCACGCACACGGGCATGCTCGTGGCGATGGGCGGCATCGGACGCTTCCCGGAGCGACCGATGATCGTCGAGACGCCGATGCCCTGAGCTTCCCGCGCAAGGCGGATTCAGCCGGTGCGCGAACGGAGCCGAACCGAGAGGCAGGTGACGCAACCCTCGAGCTTCACGAACTCGGAGATGTCGACCTCGACCGGG
>JAYSLK010000747.1:0-3172 GCA_043725585.1 Actinomycetota bacterium | reverse complement strand
GCTCGTGTCGCCTGCCGACACGAAGCTGTACCTCGTGACCGACGACTGCCATCGTGCCGTCGACGAGATCCTTCGCTTCTACACGAACTACCACTCGCTTCGGTACGTGGGCGACCTGCTGGTGCTGCGCATGCAGCACACCGTGACCGCCGAGCAACTCGCAATGCTCAACACGCAGTTCGGGCACCTCTGCACACACGGCAGCATCACCCGGGTCGACGCGCTCGAGCCCGAGCGCAAGGAGAGCGATCACCCCGCGCTGCCGCGCATCGCGTTCACCTTCGCGAAGCACGGCTACGGCGAACTGCGAGCGATGATCGACACGCTCAACTCCTTCGCGCCGTAGGGCCGACGAACCTGGCATGATCGGCCGATGCAGATCGGTCACATGTGGCAGTACCCGGTGAAGTCGATGATCGGGGCCGAGGTGCCCGAAGCGATGCTCGGCCCCAACGGCATTCTGGGTGACCGGGTGTGGGCGCTGCGCGACGAGGTGCGCGGCGGCATCCGCGGCGCAAAGAAGATCGGCGATCTGATGCGATTCGCCGCCCGCTACCCGAGTTCCGGTTTCGACACCGTGGAGATCGTGCTGCCCGACGGCGAGGTGGTCAGCTCCGCCCAGGCCGACGCCAACGAACGCATCTCAGCGGCGCTCTCGCACCACGTCACGCTGTGGCCGCTGCAACCCGCAGACCAGCTCGATCACTATCGACGAGGCAAGCCGGACAGCGATGATCCGATGACCGAGCTGCGTCAGGTCTTCGGTCGCGAGGCCGACGAGCCCTTGCCCGATTTCTCCTTGCTCCCGCCCGTGGTGTTCGAGTTCGAGTCGCCGCCAGGCACGTATCACGATGCCCATCCGCTTCTGGTGATGACCACTTCGGCGTTGCGGACGCTGACGGAAGCGCTGCCCGACAGCGTGATCGATGTGCGTCGGTTCCGCCCGAACCTGGTGATCGACACCGGCGATCAGCCAGGGCATCCGGAGTTCTCGTGGATCGGTCGACGGATCCACATCGGGGAGGTCACCCTCGACGTGGCGATCGGATGTCCGCGATGTGTGATGGTGACACGCGAGGTCACGCCTGCGATTCCGGCCGACCGGGCGGTGCTGCGCCACGTGGTGCGTGAGCTCGACCAGAACGTCGGTGTGTATGCAACGGTCGCCACGCCGGGCGTGGTGCGGGTGGGCGACCCGGTCACGGTGTCCTAGGTGAGTCGTCGATCAGTCGTCGTTGCTGCGACCACGGTCGTCTCGGAGCAGGTGGATCGCCTTCTCGATCGAGCGACGGGCTTGCGTGAGACGTTTGTCGTCGGCCGGACGACCGGTGCCCTCACGGGCCGCTTCGCGGAGCATGTCGAACTGACGCTCGTCGAGCTCGGCGACGATCGCTTCGAGCCGCTCGGCCAGGTCGTCGTGATCGCGGCTCATCCGAGCGCCTCGGCCACGAGCTGCATCGGATGTCGAACGCGCACACCGACCGCCTGGAGGTGCATCGCGCAGCCTGGGTTGGCGCTGGCGACGACGCGTGCTCCCTCGGCGCCACCGGCTCGCTCGATGGCGGCGAGCTTGCGGTCGCGGATCTGACCGGCCAGCGCAGGCTCCAGGGCCGAGTACGCACCACCGGCGCCACAGCACAACCCGTCGTCATCGAGTTCGATCACATCGGCGACGCAGGCGAGCACCGAGCGCACCGAGAGATGCACGCGCTGCACGTGACGAAGGTGGCATGGGTCTTGCACGATGACCGGCTGGAGCCGACGCACCGGCCGAAGTCGATCGATGTGGGGCGCGACGAACTCGTGAACATCGACCACGCGACGCGAGAACGCACGGGCCTCGTCGGTGCCGAGCAGGTGTCCGTAGTCCTTCAAGGCCGCGCCGCAGCCGGCCGAGTTCACCACCACCGGTGCGGCTCCGGGCATCGATTCCATCACCGCGACGGCGAGGCGCCGGGCCGGAGCCGTCAGCCCGGCGTGAACGTGAAGCGCGCCGCAGCACCCGCTCCCCGGTCCCGGCACCGCGTAGGTGACGCCGATGCCCTGCAGCACGCGAGCCGTCGCGAGGTGCACCTCGCGCTGCCACGCATCCATCACACATCCGGTGAACAGCAAGACATCGGTTCCGGTGCTGCGCAGTGCGGCTGGTCGGCGAACGGGCAGACGTCCCAGTCCGAACCGCCGTGGCACCAGGTGCGCTCTCTGCCCGATCGCGAGCAGTGACGAACCGGCGAGCAGGAGCCGATGGTGCGCCAACACGCTATACCCGGCACGCTGCCACCACGGCGTGATGCTCCCCTGCTCGGCAAGCGTGCTGCGCGTGGCCTCCATCAGATGTCCGAACGGCACACCGCTCGGACACGCCGGTTCGCAACCGCGGCACTGGACGCACGTGCTCATGAACTCGACGAACGAGGTGTCGGTCGGGGCGCCGTCGTTCTGAACGGCCCGCATCGCCGCGATGCGACCGCGTGGCGACAACGCCTCTTCACCGGTGGACCGGAACGTCGGGCAGTGGGGCAGGCACAAGCCGCATCCAACGCATGACGCGAGTTCATCGGGGTCGATCGAGAGGTGCACGGCGGAGCCGAACCTATCGGCTCCTCGCCTCGCGATCACGCTGCAGCACATGGCGCAGATGGTGGGCCATCACCGCCACCTGGGGCTCGGCGAGGATCGACATGTGATCGCCTGGCACGTCGATCACGTCGACGCCGCGAGCGTAGGCGCCCCATCCCAGCCCGCCCTCGATCACCTCGGGACGATCGAAGCTCACCTTCGTCGCACGGAACACGGTCACCGTGCCGTCGTAGGCCAGCACCTCGTACGCTCGGGCAGCCGCTTGGTTCAGCTCGATGAACCGCGACATCCACATGTCTGCAGGGATCTCACCACCCCGGGTCTGGCGCTGCTGGGCGCGGACAGCACGCCTCTTCTCGCGGAGCTTCCAGAGCTTGCCACGCACCCGGCCACTCAGGTACTGGATGCCATCGAGGCGCAGGTGCTGCAGATGCCTCTGCAGGCGTTGACGCCCTTCGAGCTGCGGGCGGCCTCCCGGCCCGGCGGTGTCGAACAACGCCAGAACCGTGATGTCCCGACCTCGGGCACGCAACTGTTGCGCCAGTTCGTAGGCGACGAAGCCACCGAGGGAGATTCCTGCCAGCCCGACCGG
>JAYSLK010000746.1:0-2317 GCA_043725585.1 Actinomycetota bacterium | reverse complement strand
GCGTCAGCGTGCCGACGCTGAAGTACTACCTCCGTGAGGGTCTGCTGCACTCGGGCACCGCGACGGCGGTCAACCAGGCCGACTACGACGAATCGCACGTGCGCCGGGTGCGTCTCGTGCGAGCCCTGATCGACCTCGCTCACCTGAGCATCGCCGATGTGGCGGCGGTGGTCGTTGCGGTCGACGACGAGACGATGCCGATTCATGACGCGTTCGGACTCACCCAGGATGCGATGGTGATCGGTCCGCACCGCGACGCCGCCCAGTACCGCCTGGCGCGAGCGCTCGTCGACGGGTTCGTCGCTCGCAACGACCTCCACATCCGCACCCACGCCCAGGTGCGCGAGATGCTCGCGGACGCGTTCGTGCATCTCGCCGAGTGGGGGTTCATCGACCTCGCCGACCCCCACCAGGCCGGCACCGACCAGTTCGATGCATTGGCCACCGTGTTCAAGCAGATGGCTGCGCAGGAGCTCGCCTCCGTGCCCGAGACCCATCGCTCGGAGATGGTGGAGTACACGGTGGTCGGCACCGTGGTCGTCGAGGTCGCGATGGCTGCCATCCGCCGAATGGCGCTCGAAGACGCGAGCGAGCGGCGGTACGGCGCGAGGACCCGCAGGTAGCCTCGGCGCTCGATGGATGAGCGACCGATCGGCATCTTCGACAGCGGGTTCGGTGGGTTGACGGTCGCTCGCGCCGTGATCGATCTGCTGCCGGCCGAGGACATCGTCTATCTCGGCGACACCGGTCGGTATCCGTACGGGTCGAAACCGCAGGCTGACGTGGCAGGCTACGCACGCCAGATCGCACGGTTCCTGATCGACGTCCACGATGCGAAGGTCATCGTCGTCGCCTGCAACACCGCTGCGTCCGCCGTCGACCTCGCCCGGGAACTACCGGTCCCTGTGGTCGGCGTCATCGAACCGGGCGCTGGGGCGCTGGTCGCGGCCACGCGCTCGGGACGCGTCGGGGTGATCGGTACCGTCGGCACCATCGGGTCGGGCTCGTATCAGCGGGCGGTCGCCGCAGCCGCCGAGCTGCACGAACCGCACGACGTCGGCCGCGACGGCCTCGGCGTCGAGGTGGAGCTGGTTTGCGCTGCGTGCCCGGGCTTCGTCGAGTTCGTCGAGCGGGGGATGGTGACGGGCGACGAGATCACCGTGCTCGCCGAGCGTCTTCTGGCCCCGGTGCGCGAAGCGAAGGTCGACACGCTGCTGCTCGGTTGCACGCACTACCCATACCTCTCCCGCGTGATCGGGGACGTGATGGGTGCCGATGTGGTTCTCGTGTCCTCGGCCGACGAGACGGCCTTCGCTCTGCGCTCGTTGCTCGAACGGACCGGGCTCGGCCGCGCCGGCGACGCCACCGGCCGAGCGGGATCGCACACATTCTTGTCCTCCGGCGACGTCGAATGGTTCCGCGCCCTCGGCCGCCGTCTGCTCGGGCCCGAGCTCACCGAGGCTCTGCCCGTCTCGTTCCTCTGACCAGCCCTCTGACCAGCCCTCTGACCCGGCCGCTGGCCTCACCCTGACCTCACCAACGATGGAGACCACCATGACCCGATTTGACGGACGCGCCGCCGACCAACTGCGCCCGATCTCGTTCGAGCGCGACTACACCGAGATGGCGGCCGGCAGCGTGCTGGTGTCGTTCGGAAAGACCCGGGTGCTGTGCACCGCGTCGATCGACGAGAGCGTGCCTCGCTGGATGAAGGGCACCGGAAAGGGTTGGGTCACCGCCGAGTACTCGATGCTGCCCGGAGCCTCGCCGGAGCGCATCGACCGCGAGGCGGCCAAGGGCAAGCAGAGCGGCCGCACCGTCGAGATCCAGCGACTCATCGGCCGCTCGTTGCGCGCCGCGTGCGACATGAAGTTGTTGGGCGAGCGTCAGGTGATCGTCGACTGCGATGTGCTGCAAGCAGACGGAGGAACGCGTACGGCCAGCATCTGCGGCGGCTACCTCGCGCTCCACGATGCGCTCACCCGCTTGATGCAGAACGGCGCGATCAAACAGCACCCGTTGCACTCGTTCTGTGCGGCGATCAGCGTGGGCATCGTGAAGGGCCAGCCGGTGCTGGACCTGCCCTACGTCGAGGACTCCACCGCGGAGGTCGACATGAACGTGGTGATGCTGAGCCGCGAGGGTGCCGAGCCGAGCTTTGTCGAGGTGCAGGGCACGGCCGAGGGTGTCGCCTTCAGCCGGAGTGAGCTCGACGCGTTGCTCGAGCTGGCTTCGGGCGGCATCGCCGACCTGATCGGCTACCAAGCCCAGATGATCGCGGATGCGCCGGCCGTTCGAGCCCTCGGCCGCTGACGTG
>JAYSLK010000745.1:0-4470 GCA_043725585.1 Actinomycetota bacterium | reverse complement strand
GCCGGCGGCGGTGTCGACCCACTCGACGTAGTACGGCTCGAGGTGGACGCCGTTGTTGGCGAGGGTCTGAGCGCCGGCGGCCATGTCGAGCGGGCTCATCTCATTGGCGCCGGTGGCGAAGCTGGCATAGGGCTGGATCGGCTCGCGGTCGTCTTCGGGCTGACCGCGGTAGAGGTAGTTCGAGCGGGCCATCCTGTAGGTGGTGTCGACCACCCGGTTGAGTCCCACGATCTGCGACAGACGGGCGAACGCACAGTTGAGCGATGTCCACGTGGCTTGGTCGAGCGTGCCGAGCTGGCCGGCCACACCGTCTTCCACCAGGAACGGGTTCTTCGGATCGCCTGGGTTCGGCAGCAGGCAACCCCGCCGGCCGTCGATGGTGTCGTTCGGCTGCGCGCCCGCCTGGATCGCGGCCGCGAGGATGAAGAACTTGATGCTGGAGCCCGTCTGCCTGGGCACCAGCGCCATGTTGATCTCGTTGACCCTCGGCTTGAAGCCGCGCCCGCCCACCATCGCCCGAATCGCTCCGGTCCTCGCGTCGAGAGACACCACGGCCGCATCGATGCCGGCCGCGTTGTTGGGGAGCGTGTTGCGCGCCTCCTCGGCGTAACGCTGGAGGTCGGGGTTCAGCGTCGTGTAGATCCGCAGGCCGCCGCGATAGAGCAGGTTGGCGCGGGCTTGTTCGGTGTCGCCGAGGATGTTCGACCGTTCCAGCAGGTACTCCCGCAACGCCTCGGTGTAGTACGTGGGCACCGTGTCGAAGGTGGGCAACGCCTTCAGGCGCTCGGGCAGCTCCCAGCCGTCGGCGATCGTCTCTTCTTGATCGACCGGCACGATACCGACGTCCGTCAATCGCTCGATCACCTGGCGGAATCGGGCCCGCGACCGTTCGGGTCGGCGGATCGGGTCGTACCCCGAGGGCGACCGGATCAGACCGGCCAGGAACGCCGCCTCGATGGTGTCGAGCTGATCGACGTTCTTGCCGAAGTACACCTCGGACGCCGCCTGCAAGCCGTACGCATTGTTCCCGAAGAAGATCGTGTTGAGGTAGCGCTCGAGGATCTGCTCTTTGCTCATCTCCTTCTCGAGCATGAGCGCGTAGTGCACCTGCAGCAGCTTGTAACGGCCGTCGCGTTCCAACCCGGCCAGCAGCTCGTTCTTCACCACCTGCTGCGAGATCGTGCTCGCACCCTGACGCGGTGCGTCGCTGGCGAAGTTCGAGAGCGTGGCCCGGACCAGGCCGCGCACGTTGACGCCCTTGTGGATGAAGAACTCGTTGTCCTCGATCGCGAGGATCGCGTCGAGCACGTTCTGTGGCACCTGATCGAGCTTCACCGGTTGGCTGTTCTCGCGTTCGAACACGGCGATCACGTTGCCGGCCACGTCGTACACCAACGTTCGTTGCGACAGCGGTTCGAAGTCGGTCGGAACGACGACGGGGACTTCCTCGTGAGCGTTCGCGATTCGCCACAGTCGAGGCGTCGACGCGATGACGACGGCCGACAGCAACAGCGCACCCGCGAGCACGATCGCGGCGAGGCGGAGGGTCCAGGCAATCGGTCGCACAGCACCGGTCACGCTAGCTGTGCACCACGGCGCGATTCGGTCACCTGTGGCGACCGAATCCTTCGGACGTGCTACTCAGTGTCGGCGCGCGGCACCATGAGCACACGCGTGGGGCAGCCGCGGCCGGACGGTGTTGCTGATGGTGTTCGGGGGACTCGGCCCCTGTGAACACCGAACGAGATCAGATCGCGCGTACCTTGAGGGCTTCGTCGCCCTTACGCCCCTGACCGATCTCGAACTCGACGGCCTGACCTTCGTCGAGGGAGCGATAGCCGTTGCCCTCGATGTTCGAGAAGTGCACGAAGACGTCGGGGCCGTCTTCGCGAGAGATGAAACCAAAGCCCTTCTGAGCATTGAAGAACTTGACGGTGCCGGTAGCCATTGCTGTGAACCTTGCTTTCTCCGGGCACGTGAAGCAGTGCCTGTGCGGCGATCATATCCCGTCGGGCTCGACGATTCGATCCATCCCGTGTGGCATGAACGTCGGGCGCGACGTCCTGTCACCGGGAGCTGTCACCCGGTCCTGTCACCCGGTCCTGTCAGCTCGTTGCCAGCGGCACGTGGGCGGCGGCACGGTCGCTGATGTTGGGTTTCCAGCGAACCTCGCCCGCGAGCCGCAGCGTCGGGAGCCGGGCGAGCAGCCGCGGGAGGGCGATCCTCAACTCCAGCCTGGCGAGCGATGCGCCGAGGCAGAAGTGCACACCGTGCCCGAACGACAGGTGCGGGTTCGGACGCCGGTCGAGAATCAGCTCGTCGGGCCGCTCGAACACGCGCGGATCGCGGTTGGCCGACAGGATCGTGAGGAAGACGGCGTCGCCCGGCGACAGGCGCTGGCGTCCGAGCTCGAGCGGCTCGGCGACGACGCGCATCATGGCCTTGGCGGAGCCGTCGTAGCGCAACAGCTCCTCGATCGCCGTGTCTCGCAACCGCGGGTCGTTCACCAGCCGATCGCGCTCGCCAGGGCTGGCGATCAGAGCGAGCACCGCCGACGACAGCAACGACGTGGTCGTGTCGTGGCCGGCGAACAGCAGGAGCGAGCACGCGCCGAGCACCTCTGTGTCGTTCAGTTCGGTCGAGACCGCGAGTGCGCTGACGAGGTCGTCTCGGGGGTGTTCGCGCCGGAGGGCGAGCAGCGCGCCTAGGTGCTCGTGGAACTCCTCCCCCGCGGCCCGCGCCACGTCTTCGTAGTCGGATCGACGAGTACCGCCGAACACCACCACCCCGAACCGTTCGCTCCACTCGGCCAACCAGTCGGTGAGCTCGTCGGGCACACCGAAGAGGCGGGCGATCACGGCTGCAGGCAGCGGGTGCGAGAAGCCCTCGACGAGATCGACCACCTCACCGCCTTCCAACCTCGCGGCGTACGCGTCGACCAGCTGGTCGCAGATGGCCGTCACATCGGCTTCCAGGACCGACACCGCCTTCGGCGTGAATCGGCGCGCAAACGGGGCCCGCAGTCGAGTGTGCCGAGGCGGATCGTGGAACAGCATCCATCCCTCCAGCAGCTCGATCGCCCTTGCGAGCGCGTCGGCGCGAGAGCCGGTGAGCCGTGAACGGAAGGCGCCCATGCGATCCGTCGACAGCTCCGGCGACTTGAACGCAGCATCGAGCTCGGGGTGCCCGAGCACGATCCACGCGCGATGGCGATCGCTCCACACGACCGGTTCCCGCTCGCGGTACGAGGCGAAGTACCCGTGCGGGTCCTCGATCGCATCCTCGCACAGCAGGTCGATGTCGCCCAGTCCGCCGATCACGGCACGTCGTTCCACGCTGGATCGACTCTCGGAGAGCGCGAGGGGCGATACGGCATCGTTCAAGTGTGGCGCACCCTACGATCCGTGCGTGCACCGCGACGATGGCATCGTGATCCGAGGCGCCCGACGAGGTGAGCTCGATGCAGTGGCAAACCTGCTCGCAGAACGCGGCGATCCTGCCGACGCAACCGACCTCCGCCTCGTCGCCGCCGACGCCGACGAGGGTCTGGCATCCGTGCTGGTGGCGGTGGATCAAGGACTCGTGGTCTCGACCGCCACGCTGCTGCGCGAGACGGTCATGGTCGAGGGCATCGCGCTGCCGGCAGCACAGGTGGAGATGGTTGCCACCGCTCCGTCTCACGAAGGGCGCGGGCTGGTGCGATCGTTGATGGAGCTCGCGCACACGATGTCGCGAGATCGAGGTGACGTGGTGCAGGTGATGATCGGGATCCCGTTCTTCTACCGGCAGTTCGGGTACTCGTACTCGATGCGCATCCCATTCGCGCGCGAGCTCAGATCCGTGCCCGCTGACGATCCGTCGACGATCGTCCGTCTGGCGACCGCCGCCGATGTCGAGATGATGGATGCCCTGCAACGACAGGAGCAGCGTCGGGTCGACGTGTCGATGCCCCACTCCCCCGGCTGCTGGCGGTGGCTGCTCGCTCGCGACGGATCAGCCCAATGGGTGGCAGAGCGCGACGGTGTCGTGGTCGCCACGGGGCGGGCAACGCCGCCGCACGAAGGCGTGGTGCTGGGCGAGTTGGCCGGCGAGGTTCGAGGCATCGATGCGCTCCTCGCCCACGCTCACCGAGTGGGCATCTCGGCCGGTAAATCGCCCGCGGTCGTGATGGAGCGACCCGGCACGGCGGTGCACGACGTGCTCGACCCACTGCTTGCGCTGGTCGAGCGGCCCGACGCAATGGGCGACTGGTACTACGCGCGCATCGAGCGGCTCGGCCCGGTGCTCGAGACGTTGCGACCGGTGCTCGGGCGGCGATGGCTGGAAGCCGGAGGCGGCGAACACGACATGATGATCTCGTCGTTCCGGTCCCATGTGCGGTTCCATCTCGGCACCGACGGAATGGGCGGCGTCGTGGAGGCCGGCCCGTTGCAGGCACCGGTGAGCGCAGGAGGGTCTGGGGTTCCGCCC
>JAYSLK010000744.1:0-2531 GCA_043725585.1 Actinomycetota bacterium | reverse complement strand
TCCTCTCCGGACGGGACTTCGCCGTGGGCGACCCGATCGCCACCCAGATGGTGAACTTCGTCTACGCGATCGGCGATCGCAGCACCGGCGAGTGCGTGTTGGTCGACCCTGCCTACGCCGTGAACGATCTGCTCGACGCGATCGAGGCCGACGGGATGCGCTGCACCGGCGTTCTGGCCACCCATTATCACCCCGACCACGTCGGCGGTTCGATGATGGGGTACACGATCGAAGGCGTGGCAGCTCTGCTTACTCGCGCCGACTGCCCGATCCACGTGCAAAAGCACGAGGCCCCGTGGGTGCTGCGTACCACGGGCGTCGGCGAGACCAATCTCGTCCAGCACGATGGCGGCGACGTGGTGACGGTCGGTGGTGTGGAGATCACCCTCGTCCACACGCCAGGCCACACCCCCGGCAGCCAGTGCTTCCATGTGCAGGGCTGTCTCGTCAGCGGCGACACGCTCTTCCTCGAGGGCTGCGGACGCACCGACCTGCCGGGCAGCAATCCGGAGGACATGTACCACAGCCTGAAGCAGTTGGCCTCGCTCCCGGACGACACGATCGTGTTCCCCGGGCATCGCTACTCGCAACCATCCAGCGCGTCACTGTCGGCCGTGGTCGAGTCGAACTACGTCTTCAAGCCGAAGACGCAGGACGCCTGGATGCAGTGGTTCGGCGGGCAGTAGCCGCTCCACAACCCGGCCCCCCTCCCCCGCAGTTCACCACCGCGATGAGAAGTAGGTGCGCCACCGCCACTCATCTCTCATCGCGGGGTTTCAGACGAGGCCGAGTCGCTCGAGATGTTCGACGGGGGCGTTCACCTCGTCGAGCGCTGAGCGCAGCAGGCCGCTCATCTCGCGTTCGGACGCCTCGCCCACCCGGTTCTCGCGTTCGTCCGGATCGAGGTCGATGTCGTACAGGTGATGCTGGCCCGCGATCGTTCGGTTCACCCAGAACGGCAGCGCATCGCCATGTTGGAACGGTTGCCGGATCACCGGAATCGAACTGCCGGGCATGTGGTCGAGAAAGGCCCGATCGTCGGGCATCGGCAACTCGGCGATCCCCTTCACGTGGATCGGCATCGTGCTCCACCGATTGCTCCACATGCTGAGCGGCAGGTTGTCGCCCACCGGCGCTCGCGCATACATGCGGTGCCCGTCGGTGATCTGCACCCAGTTGCCGAACACGCCGCCGATCGCCCAGTCGCGGACAGACGTGGCGGCGCCGGTGAGCAGCGGGGCGAGCGAGTGGCCGTGGGTGCGATGCGCCGGCGACACGCCGAAGGCATCGGCGAGCGTGGCGTAGAGGTCGACGTTCGTGGTGAGCGCATCGCACACTCCCCCACCATCGACACCGGGCCAGTGGATCATCATCGGCGTGTGGCCGAGCGGCTGGAACTGAGGCACCTGCGGTTTGCCCCAGATGTCGACACGGGCTCCGGTGCCGTCGGCGCGCTCTTCGCCCAGGTAGTGACCATGATCGGTGCAGACGATCACCGCAGTGTCGTCCCAGCCGTTCATCGCGTCGAGCTGATCGACGAGCTTGCCGAACCAGTGATCGATCATGGTGAGCTTGGCGCCGTAGTTGGAGCGCAGATGCCGTGCCTCGGCGCCGGTGAGGTGGCCACCCGACAGGCCACCCACGACGTACGGAGGCCAGATCATGCGCTCGCCGTCCCACGGTTCGTCCTCGTAGCGACCGGTCCATTCGGGCGGTGTGTCGAAGGGTTCGTGAGGGTCGAACTCGTCGACGAACAGCATCCACCGCTGGTCGCCCGCCTGAGCTGCGGCGTCGGCGAGCCACTGGGTGGCAGCCGTCATCGTGCGCGGCCCGGGGAAGTCGAGCTCAGTACGGAAGTGGGTGCGCGTGCGGTCGTAGGCGCGGTCGATCTTGGGGGCATGGTCGCCATAGCGACGACGGAGCCACCATCCGCCGTCCTGGGCGGGCGGCGCCGGCACCCCGATCCAGCTCGGGTCGAGCCAGGTCTTCCACGGATCGCCCTCGTGACCGCGCACGTAGTCCCAGGTGCCGAAATCGGTGTGGTAGTTCTCGCCGCCTGTTTCGAACAGGTGTGGATGGTCGGTCACCAGCATCGTCGCGACGCCGCTGTGGCGCAGATCGGCCGTGATCGGGCGTTCCCACAGCTCGATCGATCCCCAAGGCCGCCAGAGGAAGTCGAGCGAACCGCACAGGATGTCGTGGCGAGCCGGCATGCACGGCAACGACCCGGTGACGTGCCGGAGGAACCGGGTGGATCGGCGGGCGAACCGGTCGAGGTTCGGGGTGTCGAACTCGGTGCCGCCGTAGATGCCCAGCATGTGCCGGTTCAACGAGTCGAGCAGCACCACCACCACGTTCTTCGGGACCCGACGTTCGGCCTGCATCGCGCGAGGTTGGCACATGCGCGGCGACCGGCTGCGACTGCACCCCGGCTGGGCATCCGCTCAGGTGAGGGCGGAGACGATCGCGCTGATCGCCGCGCCTGTCAGCAGCACGAGCACGAGCCGCCGGAAGCGCTCACCGTGGACGTG
>JAYSLK010000743.1:0-4324 GCA_043725585.1 Actinomycetota bacterium | reverse complement strand
AGGCCGGGGGCCGGCACCTTGAGTCGCCTGCGGGGAACGTTCCTGGCGATGCCCGCGTTCAAGGTGCGCCTCGGTCTCTGGATCGCGTTGGCCGTTCCGTTCGTGATCGCCGCGTTGCGGCTGACGACTCGTCACTACCACCCGGTGCTCGATCTGGCGATGACGGAGTTCCGCGTGCGCGACGTCGGCGGCGGCGATACCCCGCTGATCGGTCTGCCGGGCCGCATCGGGGTGTTTCCCGATCAGGGCAGCCACCCCGGGCCGCTGAGCTTCTACCTGTTGGCGCCCACCTATCGACTCGCCGGTTCGGGCGCGTGGGGGCTGCTTGCGGGGATGATCGTGCTGAACCTCGTGGCGATTGCGATCGCGCTCTGGCTGGCGCAGCGACGAGGCGGCACGCCGCTCATGGTCGCCGTTGCTGCGATGATCGCCGTCCTGGTCCGCGGGTACGGGTTCGACGTCGTGACGCAGCCGTGGAACCCGTACCTCCCCTTGTTGTTCTGGTTGGTGGTGCTGCTCGCGACGTGGGGAGTGCTCGAAGGCGACACGCGGCTGATCGTGCTGGTCACCGCGGTCGGATCGCTGTGTGCCCAGACCCACTTGCCCTACCTCGGTCTGTGCCTCGGCATGGGTGCACTGTGCGTCGCGGCGCTCGCCTGGCGGGCACATCGCCATCCCGTCGAGCGCAATGGCGTGTACAGCGCCCTCGGCTCCTCGGCACTGGTCGGCGCCGTGCTGTGGCTGCCGCCGGTGTACGACCAGCTCACCAACGAGCCGGGCAACCTGCGGATGATCGCCGACTACTTCCGCACCCCCCCGGAGGACCCACTGGGAGCCGGTTCGGGCCTCGCACTCCTGGCGCGCCATCTGAACGTCTTCCGGCTGATCGGCGGCGCGTTCGGCAGCGATGGCTACGTCACACGCGCCGCGTTCGACCTGCAGGGCAGCGTGGTGCCCGGGCTGGTGGTGCTGGTCGTGTGGATCGTGGCCGCTGTCTGGGCGTGGCGGATGGGACATCGGATCTTGATCGGCTTGCACGTGGTGATCGGCTGGTCGCTGGTGTTGGGGGCGATCTCGATGAGCCGGATCTTCGGCAAGGTGTGGTACTACCTCACGCTGTGGGCGTGGACCACGACAGCGCTCCTGGTCGTCGCTGTGGTGTGGACGTTGCTCGCGGCCGTCTCCCAGTCCCGAACGATCGCACCCCGATCGGTCGAGGCTCGTCCGGACCGGCTCGCCCCTGCTCGGCTGAAGGCCTCCGTCACGGCGTTGGCAGCCGTGATCGGCGTGGCGTCCTACGGTGCGCTCACCGTCGAAGCGTTCGGGGCGCGGGCTCCCGAGCAGCACCTCAGCGACACCCTCCGAGAGATCACCGGACCCACCGCCGATGCGCTCGAGGCCGGTCTCGGCTCGGCCGTTGGCACGCACGGGCGATATGTGGTGACCTGGAACGACTCCCGGTACTTCGGCTCCCAGGGCTATGGCCTGGTGAACGAGCTGGAACGTCGTGGCTTCGATGTCGGCGTGCCGTTCACGTGGAGGGTGCCCGTCACGATCCAGCGAGTCGTCGATCTCGATGATGCCGATGCCGAGGTGCGCCTGGCCACCGGGTTCTACATCGACCAGGTGCGAGCCGTGCCGGGGGCCGAGTTGGTCGTGGAGTACGACCCGCGCGACGAGCGCGAGCGCGCCGAGTACGCCGAGATCGAGCGAGCCGTGGCGGCCTCGCTCGCGACCGATGGTCTCGACGAGCTGATCCCGCTGCTGGAGACGAACCTGTTCGGCGTCCAGCTCGACCCGCGGGTCTCGCCCGAGCTTCAGGAGCAGGTGAACCGGTTGTTGGAGTTGGGCACGCCGACGGCGGTCTTCCTCCTGCCCCCGGGGATCGACCCGTGAGCGTGGGCGAGCCCGTTCGGGGCAGAACGTTCGTCGGGTTGGCCCACCGCGCCCTCGGTCGCATCGAGCTCATCGTTGTGACGATCGCCTTGCTGCCGGTGTTGACGGCCATCGCTCGACGGCGGGGCGATCGGTGGATCCCGATCGGCGACAACGCACTGATCGAGATGCGGGCCCGCGACGTGTTCAGCCTCGACCACTTCCCGCTGCTCGGCACCTGGTCGTCGGCCTCGCTGAGCGCCGGCAAGGACCTCAACCATCCAGGTCCACTGCTGTTCGACATCCTGGCCATCCCGGTCAAGCTGTTCGGAGGCGCAACCGGGGTTGCATTCGGCGTGGGCGCGATCAACATGGCGGCGATCGCCGGCACCGCACTCGTGGCGCACCGTGTCGGTGGTCGGCGAGCCTGCCTGCTCGCCACGACGGTCGCATCGATGCTCGCCTACACGCTCGGCAGCGCGATGCTCACCGACCCCTGGAACCCCCATGTGCTGGTCCTGCCTGCGCTGTTCATGCTCGTGTGCACCTGGGCGGTCGCCGCGGGCGATCTCGTGGTGCTGCCGTGGCTGTTCGTGGCGTGCAGCCTGTGCCTGCAGACGCATCTCGGCTACGCGTATTTGGTGCCCGCTCTCGTGATCACCGCGCTGATCGGCGCATTCGCGGTGTACCGGCGACGGTGGCGCGCGGACCCCGGTGCGAAGGCCGCTGACGGCCGGCAGATCCGTCGGGTTTCTGCCGTCTCACTCGCAACGGTCGTGGTGCTGTGGGCGCAGCCGCTGATCGAACAGCTCGTCGGTGACGGGCAGGGCAACCTCGCGCGCATCGCGACGAGCACGGGCAGCGACGAGCCGACGATCGGGGCGACCACTGCCGTTCGCATCGCCGGCGGCGTGCTCGCCGTGCCGCCGTGGTGGGGTCGGGGTTCGTTCATCGACGCGGTCCCCTACACGCCGTACGACGCTGACGGAGTGACGCTCACCCCGATCGGGCTGCGCAGCTCGGCGATCGCTGCCATCGGACTGTTCGCGCTGCTCGCGCTGTTGGGCACAGCGGGTTGGTGGGCCTGGAAACGGCGGGATCGCCCGGTGGCCGCCGGGGCAGCCGTGGCGGGAGTCGCCGTGGCGTTGGCCGTCGGTTCGCTGACGATCATGCCGATCGGCCCGCTCGGGTTGACGCCGCATCAGATGCGCTGGCTGTGGTCGATCGGCGCCTTCTGCCTGCTCGCGGTCGCACTGGCCGGCCTGTCTGCACCAGCGGTGTTTCGAATGCCGGGTGGGAAGGGCGCCACGCGCGCCGGATACGTCGTCGCGGCGATCTCGGTACTGGTGTCGTTGCTGAACGTGCCGGCGTTCTCGCAGCCGGCGGGGCCCGACACGTTCGCCGAGTCGATTCCGGCCGCCCGATCGATCTCGGATCAGGTTCGCCGGTTCCACACCGATCAGTCGGTGGTGCTCGACTCGTCGACGCTCCGGTACCTCGAGCCCTACTCGGCAGTCGTCATGGCAGCGATGCAACAGGCGGGGGTCGACCTGCGCGTCGCCGAGCCCGGTCTGGTGCGCCAGCTCGGCAACGCTCGTCGGGCCGACGGTGATGAACCCCTGACGGTCTTCCTCCTCGAGGCACGGGCTGCGATCGAGGTGCCGGAGGGAAGCCAGCGGATCGCGTTCACCTCGCCGCTCGACGGTGGTGCGATCGGCCGATTGCTGGCAGGGGAGCAAGCGATGATCGACGAGATCGGCGCGTTCGGGATCGTGCTCAGCCCCGACGGGGAACGGCTGGTCGCCGATGGTCGGTTCGGGCTGACCGCTGACGAGATCGTCGATGCGAGCCTTGACCCTGTGACGTTCGTGGGCTCTGGCCTTGCCGCCGAGATGGTGGCCAACGACGCGCTGCAACTCGACCCCAGCGTCGCAAAGGTGTTCGCCGACACCAGCGCGTTGCGCCGGCAGGTGGGCACGACGACCGTCGCGGTGTTGATCCGCCCAGCCGCACCGGGTGAGGCTACGTCCGGGTGAGGCTACGTCCGGGTGAGGATGGTGGTGCCCTGTTCCTCCGCCGGTGGTGAGGCGAACACCCAGGCGCGCAACAGCGCAAAGCGGCCCACGGCAACGAGCGCCCACGCGCCCACCAGCGTGAGCGACTGAGCGAGCAACCCACCGCCGGCCCACAAGGTGACGGCCAGCAACCCGCTCGAGATGGCGAGCGAGGTGAACAACATCGCCGTCGCCGCCAGGTAGTCGCGGCCTCGGTCGATCCGACTGCGATGGCCGAAGGTGAAGCGTCGGTTGGCCCAGGCGTTGGCGAGCGCGGTGGCAGCGATCGCGATCACGTTCGACCACACGGGGTGGAGATGCTGCTGCAACACGAGGAACAACAGCAGCGACACGCTCGTGCTGATCAACCCCACCGCGACGAACCCGACGATCTG
>JAYSLK010000742.1:0-8879 GCA_043725585.1 Actinomycetota bacterium | reverse complement strand
TGAGACCTGGGCGGCGAGACTCATCAGTCCGAACGCAGACAGCGGGCTGTCGTCGAGGTGCGGCGAGATGACCAACACGCGGTGCGAGGAGAGCGCGTCGGCCACGTGACCGCTCGGGTTCGCTCGGGGTGGGCGCACGGCGGCAACGCTAGCGGCGAGGTCTGGGACAGCCCGGACAGTGATCCGCGAAACGCCCGTCGGCCCCGTCGACCCGACGCAGGGCCGACCTTCACCGGTCCATCACCGGTCCATCACCGGTCCATCGGAGGAGGTGCTTCGGCTGCGGTAACGTCGGGAGATGGCAGAGACCCAGGTGAGCGTGTCCCGACACATCGCCGCGCCGGCGGCGACGGTGTGGCAGATGATCAGCGATGTCACCCGGATGGGAGAGTGGTCACCGGAGACGACGCAGGCGTCGTGGTCGAAGGGCGCGAATGGCCCGACGCTCGGCGCTCGATTCTCCGGCGACAACCGCAACGGCAAGAAGACCTGGTCGATGGGCTGCACGGTCGACGAGTGCGACGTGGGCCGTTCATTCGGTTTCGCCGTCGCGGCGGGCCCGTTGAAGGTCGCGCACTGGTCGTACCGCATCGAGCCCGACCCGGGCGACGGCGCCGGCGACGGGTGCACGGTGACCGAGACGTGGACCGACCAGCGGGGCTGGTTGGTCGGCCAGCTCGGCAAGCCGGTCAGCGGTGTGGCCGACCGCGCCAGCCACAATCGCGCCGGCATGGAGCAGACCCTCGAGCGACTTGCGGCCGCCGCCGAGGGCTGATCGGGGGTCCGTTGGTACCGTCGGGTGCCATGGGTACTGAAGGTGTGATGCGACGGATGCGATGGGCCGACATGTCGGCCGGCGAACGCGGGGCGTTGCTGCACCGCGGTCTCGACGACATCTTCGATCCTGCGCTGCGCAGTTCGATCGGTGAGCTCATCGAGGATGTGCGGCTGAACGGCGACGCGGCCGTCTGTCGGGCGCTCGCCCGCTTCGACCACATCGAACTCCAGCCCGATCAACTCCGTGTGGCCGCCGACGAGATCGATGCCGCCCGTGTGTCCGCCGCGGTCGACGCCGCCATCGACGACGCGATCGATCACCTGCGATCCTTCAACGAGCACCTGATGCGACGCGCCTCCGACTGGTCGTTCGAGAGCGAACCCGGCCTGGTGGTCGGCGAGAAGGTCTCGCCGATCGCTTCGGTGGGCTTGTTCGTACCGAGCGGCAAGGCGTCGTACCCGAGTGTGGCCTACCAGCTCGGGGTGCCTGCCGTGGTGGCCGGCGTCGCGCAGATCGCACTCGTCGTGCCGCCGGTGCCGGGCGGCACCGGCGACGTGGATCCAGCGGTGCTCACCGTGTGCCGCAAGCTGGGCATCACGCAGGTGTTCCGTGTGAACGGACCTGCGGGCATCGCAGCCCTCGGGTTCGGCACCGAATCGATCCCGAAGGTGCGCAAGGTGGTCGGCCCCGGCTCTCCGGCCGTCACGTGTGCACAGGTCGAGATGCAACGCCACGGCGTGGCAACGATGATGCTGCTGGGCCCCACCGAGAGCGCCGTGATCGCCGATGCCAGCGCCGACCCCGTGCTCGTCGCCGCCGACCTGTTGATCGAGGCCGAGCACGGCACCGATTCCGCGGTTGTGCTGATCACCACATCGGTCGAACTCGCCGATCAGGTGGACGCCGAACTCGAACGCCAACTGGCAACGCTGCCGGCGATTCGCGCCGAGGCCGCTCGAGCCTCTCTGGGTGTCAACGGCGGCTGCGTCCTGGTCGACGACCTCGCGGCTGCCGCCGATGTGTCCAACGCCTACGCGCCCGAACACCTGCAGCTTGCGGTCCACGAGTCAGAGATCGATGCGACCCTGGCACGGCTGACGGACGCCGGCGAGATCCTCATCGGGCAGCACACGCCGTTCAGCGCCGCCAACTTCGTCATCGGCTGTCCGGCATCGCTGCCCACGAGCGGGTTCGCGCAGGTGTCGTCGGGCATCACGGCCGACACGTTCCTGAAGCGCACTGCCGTGGCGAAAGCCGACGGCCGGGCCCTGTCACGGATGTCGGCCTCGATCCTCGCCCTCGCCGACCACGAGGGTTTCCCCGCCCACGGCAACGCGATCCGCGAACGTCAGCGGCGCTGAAACCGGCTGCCGACCAGGAGCGTCGACCGAGGCCGCGGCCGAGAAGGCCCCGAGAGCGCGAACCAGACGAAGCTGCTCATCACGCTCGCCACCAGCGCGTTGAAGAGCAGCAGACGGAACACCCGTGCTCCCGTCACGTCGTCGGACATGGGGTGATCGGACATGGGGTGATAGGACACGTTGGGATGGGATCACGGAGTGATCAGACACGCGGTGGGGGCAGACGGAAGGCATCCTGCACGACTTCGTCGTCGGGAACGACGAGAGCCATCAACCTCGCAAGCGCTTGGAGATCGGCTGGCGAGAGTCGGTCGATGGCGGGCGGCGGCGCGTCCATCGCGCGGCGCACGTCGGCAGCCACGCGCTCGCCTGCGGCGGTCAGCGCGATCTCCTTCACCCGACGATCGGTCGGGCTGGTCCGCCGCACGGCAAGGCCCACCTCCTCGAGGCGGTCGACGATTGCGGTGACGTACGACGCATCGCACGTCATGCGCGCCGCCATGTCGCTCATCCGCATCGGGCCGTCGTGGAGCATCGTGATCGCAAACCCGTGAGGTGGCGTGAGCCCGTGGCGCGCGAGGATCGAGAACATCGCGTCGCGAGCGGTCGCGAACAGCGTCATCATCCGGGCCCAGAGCATGTCGTCGGCGGGCCCGGTCATGCTGTCAAGTCTACCCGAGCTCGTCACGATGTTCACTCAAGGCAATAGTTGGTCATACTCAATCATCGGGTAGCGTGAACCACATGTCCACCACCCTCTCGTCTCCCGGCGGATCCGGCGGTTCCCCGCGCTCTGCCATCGTGGCCGAGTCGCTCGTGAAGCACTATGGCGACGTCCATGCGCTCCAAGGCGTGTCGTTCGAAGTGCCGACCGGCACGGTCCTCGGGCTGCTCGGTCCCAACGGCGCGGGCAAGACCACGGCGGTCCGCATCCTCACCACCATCCTCCAGCCCACCTCTGGGCGAGCGGAGGTGGCGGGTGTGGACGTGATCGCCCATCCACACGAGGTACGTCGTCGAATCGGGCTCGCCGGCCAGTACGCAGCAGTCGACGAGAACCTCACGGGCAACGAGAACCTCACGCTCGTCGGCCGTCTGAACCACCTGGCGACGGCAGCGGCGCGCGAGCGCTCGGTCGCCCTGCTCGACCAGTTCAACCTCAGCGATGCAGCGCACCGTCCAGTGCGCACCTACTCCGGTGGCATGCGCCGCCGTCTCGACCTGGCCGCGGCGCTGGTCACACATCCACCGGTGTTGCTGCTCGACGAGCCGACCACGGGCCTCGATCCCGCCAGCCGACAGGCACTCTGGGATGTCATCGAGTCGCTGGTGTCGGACGGGACGACCGTGCTGTTGACCACGCAGTACCTCGAGGAGGCCGACCGGCTGGCCGATCGGATCGTGGTGATCGACCATGGGCTCGTCGTCGCCGAGGGCACATCGGCCGAGCTGAAGTCGACGCTCGGTGAGACCACGGTGACGTTGTCGTTCCGAGGGTCGGACCTCGCCGGCCGGGCAGCGCACCTGCTCGGCGACTTCGGAGCCTCACGGTCCAGCGGTGACGAGACCACCGTCAACATCCCTCTTCGCGGAGGCGCCGCCACGGTGCGCGATGTGCTCAACCTGCTCCACTCGAACGAGCTCGAAGTCGGTCGCATCGATCTCCACGAACCCACCCTCGATGACGTCTTCATCAGCCTGACCGGAGCCCGCTCATGAACACCACCGACACCACCGATCCAACCGGTGGCTCCTCCGTCAACGCTCACCACGTGCCGATGTTCAGCCCTGCGGTCGGCACGTCCGACGGCAGCATCGGCTGGGCCATTCGCGACACCTTGGCGATGACCGGTCGCAACCTCACCGCCATGCGCCGTGTTCCCCAGGTGTTGGTGTTCTCGCTGGTGCAGCCGGTGATCTTCGTGCTGATGTTCCGATTCGTGTTCGGCGGAGCGATCAAGATCCCGGGCCGCGACTACGTCGACTACCTGATGCCGGGCATCTTCACCCAGACGGTCGCGTTCGGTGCGATCAACACGGCCGTCGGACTGGCCGAGGACAAGGGCAAGGGCCTGCTCGAACGGTTGCGCTCCCTGCCGATGTCCCGATCGGCCGTCCTCGGAGGTCGTGTCCTGGCCGACACCGTGCGCAACGTCGTCATCATCCTGTTGATGATCGCGATCGGCATGATCGTCGGCTTCCGCACCCACACCAACGTGCTCGCCGTGGCTGCAGGCATCGGCGTGCTCGTGCTGTTCGGGGTGGCGCTCGCCTCGATCTTCGTGCTGATCGGTCTCTGCGTGTCCAACGGTGAAGCGGCCCAGGCCGCAGCGTTCCCGTTGCTCGCCCCGCTGGTGTTCGCATCGAACGCGTTCGTCGACCCCGCCTCGATGCCGAGTTGGTTGGAGTGGTGGGCGCGCCGGCAACCCGTGAGCAAGACCACCGAGGCGGTGCGCGCCCTGATGCTCGGCGGAGAGACCGCCGGCCCGGTGGTCGCGTCGATCATCTGGTCGTTCGCGATCATCGCCGTGATGTCCCCGATCGCGATCGCTCGCTACCGCAAGAGCTGATCGTCCCAGCGTCCGGTCATCCTCGTCCGGTCATCCTCGTCCGGTCATCAGCCGGGACGACCGTCCAGTGCTGCTCCCCAGTTGGCCCCCACGCCACGCCACTCCTCGGATTCATCGGCGAACAGTTCGCCTGCGGCTCGGGGCGGCATGGTCAGGCGGCGCACGTCATCGGCCTGGTGCTCGATCGCTTGGATCAGCTCACCGAGTCGTTCCCGTGCGGACACGAGTGCGAGGCGGTGCTCGTCGGTGCGCCGAGCCATCTCGTAGCCGTCCGGTACTCGGTGGCCGAACCGTCCTCCGTCGGGCACTCAGGACATCGTCAGTCGATCCACAACTGACGCTCGACCCAGCCGGCCACCTACCGTGAGGCCGATGCGTTCGTCCACCCGCCCCTCAGCCGCTGCGATCGCCGTGATCGCGATCCTCGGAGGTGCCGGCGTCAGCCACTTCGCGAAGCCGGCGTTCTTCGACCCGATCGTGCCGCGCTGGATGCCGGGGTCGGCCCGCCTGATCACCTACCTCAGCGGCGTCGCAGAGGTTGGATCAGCGCTTCTCGTCGCCGTGCCCCGCACCCGGCGTCTCGGGGGTTGCTTGGCGTTGGCAACCTTCGTCGGCGTCTACCCCGCCAACGTCCAAGCGGCGCTCGACGGCGGGATGAAGGAGATGGACCCTCCGTTCGACTCTGCCGTCGCCGCGTGGCTGCGTCTGCCGCTCCAACTGCCGATGTTCTGGCTGGCGTGGAGCGTCGCCCGAGGACAGCGATCGGGCGGCTGAACGGGCCATGCATCACGTCCTGCTCGTCACCAAGGGACACCCGTTCGAACGCGACCCCTTCCTCGCTGTGTTCGACTCCATGGCTGCGGCCGGAACCATCGTCTACGAGCACATCGAGCATCCAGACGCCCAGGCCAGGCTGCACCCAGATCGACTGACGAGCGCTGTGTTCGACCATGTCGATGCGCTCGTGTTCTACGACATGCCCGGACTCACGTTCTCCGGCGCGGATCCCCCGGTCGAACTCGTTGCTCCGAGTGACGATCTGGTCGCCGGGTTCGAGGCCCTCCTCGCAGCTGGCGTGGGGATGGTGTTCCTCCACCACGCCATGGCCGCGTGGCCGGCGTGGCCTCGCTATGCCGACATCGTCGGCGCGCGCTTCCACTACGCAGGTGGCGAGCTCGCCGGCGAGCTGTGGCCCGACTCGGGATACCTCCTCGAGGTCGATCACATCGTCGAGGTCGTGGCACCCGACCACCCTGTGTGTGCGGGGGTGCCTCCCACGTTTCGACTGCACGACGAGCTGTACCTGATCCCGCCGGTGGCCGCAGGCGTCACTGCCCTGCTGCGGACGACCTACCCGATGACCGACGACCACTTCTTCTCGGCGGGCGAGGCGGTCCGCGGTCGCCGCAACTCGCGCGCCGGGTGGAGCCATCCACCCGGGCCCGACCTCATCGGGTGGACGCACACCGTCGAGCGATCACGGATCGTGTATCTCCAGCCCGGTGACGGGCCGAGCAGCTACGCCGATCCGAACGTGCGCCGTCTGATCGCCAACGCGATCGGGTTCGTCACCGTCGACCCGGCTGAGGCACACCTCACGTCGTGAAGTAGCCCATCACGTCGGCCACCATGTCGACCGAGCCGGCGTTGTTGTAGATCGCGACCGAACCATCGGCACCCACCCGGGCGAGCACCATGTTGGGGATCACCTGGCCGGCGACGGCGTTGAGGTTCGAAGCGAGCGGCCGATCACCGCCGGTCGGGTACACGGTGATGAACGTGTTGGCGTCGGGCGTCACCGCCGTCACGTTCAACAAGACCGCACTCACGCCTGAGCTGGGGATGCCAGCTTGGCCCGTGAGCTTCACCACGAGAGGCGTCTGGGCCAGCTTCGCGAGAGGTGCACCGATGCCCTCGCGCGTGTCGAGCACGCGTGCAGGTTGCACCGCCACCAGTCGTCCAGGGGCGTTGTCGGCGAAGGCTGCCACCACGTCGATCACCACATGTGCGGCACCGGAGTTGTTGTAGATGCTGACCTTGCCGTCGGTGCCCACCCGTGCGAGGACCATGTTCGGCACGGTCTGACCGGGCACCATGTTCACACTCGATGCGAGAGGGCGAGTGTCGCCGGCGGGGAAGACGGTCAGGAAACTTCCGGACGTCGGCTCGGTCACGGTCACGTTGAGTGCGACCGCCTTGGCATTCGCGGGCACACCGCCGCGATCGGTGACCTTCAGGTTGATCATCGATCCACCGGCCACTGCGCCGAGCACGTCGCCGGTGCCGTCGCGCGTGTCGAGCAATCGCGCCGGGGTGAGGGCACGGAGGCGCAGGTTGCTCGAAGGCGTGAAGTAGCCGACGATGTCGGCCACCAGGTTCACGCTGCCGGAGTTGTTGTAGAAGCTCAGCGTCCCCGCCGGTCCGAGCTGTCCGATCACCAGGTTGGGAACCGCCAGGCCAGGCCTCGGGTTGAGGTTCGCGGTGAAGGGCTTCAGCGTGCCACCGGGCCACACCGACACATAGGTCGGCAAGGTGGCATCGACCGCGGTGAGATTCAGGGCAACCGCAGTCGCATCGGTCGGGATGCCGAACTGGCCGGCGAACGGGAAGGCCCACGCTTCGCCTGCTTGTAGCGGCGACGTGCGACCGCTGGCCCCGCCGGTGCCGTCGCGAGTGTCGAACACGCGCTGGGGAGCCGTGGACACGAAGCCGCTCGCGACCGATGGCCCCAACACGACCGGCGTGATCGTTGGCGATGCTGCGCCCGGGCCGGTGTGGAACAGTCCGAGGTTCTGGTAGCCACCGTTGAGGATCGTGGTTGCGCCACCGCCCATCCACGAGTCGAGCAATGTGCCGTAGATCCAACGGAAGTCGACGTACGACTGCATCCGGCCGTTGCGGTCGAGCGCCGTCAGCGATGGCATCTGCCCGTAGAGCCCACCGCGAACGTTGGTGCCGATCACGAAGCTGGTGTTCGACGTGCCGTGATCGGTGCCGCCCGAGTTGTTCGACGCGGGCGTGCGGCCGAACTCCGACATCACCAGCAATGTGACCCGGTTCTGCCATTGCGGTTGCAAGGTGGCGTAGAAGGCCTGCAGGCCCGCGTTGAGGTCGACGAGCAGACCGGGCAGGGCGTTGTTCTGGTTGTCGTGGGTGTCGAAGCCGCCGCGCGACACGTCGAAGACGCGCAGCCCGAGATTGGCGTTGATCAACCGTGCCGCGATCGTGAGCTCACGGGTGAGCTCGCCTCCGCCGGGCAACGCCGCCCGGAATGCCGGCGAGACCTCGGCCGCCAGGTCGAGCTGACGTCGCATCGTCTGGTTGAACGTGTCGTGGAGAACGCCGCGACCACCACCGACGGTCGACATCGCCCGGAGACCCGAGTACATGCGCTCATCCGACGGGGTGCTGTCGAACCCGAACATCCCGCCGTTGGGTGGGATGCCGGCTGCACGGCGAACGGCACCCTGCATGTGCAGCGGAACCGACGAGTCGAGCGACGCAGCCGCCAGATCGGCCGAGGATGCAGGTTGGCCGTCGAGCCAGCGCCCGACCCATCCGGTCGAAGGCGGCCCGCCGCCGAAACGCCCGTTCATCCAGATCGCCATCGAGGTGAAGTGCGACAGATCGGGATTCGCATATCCGGTGCCTTGGATCGCGGCGACTTGGCCGGCGTCGTACAGCGCCTTCAGATAGGTGAGCTGCGGAGCGAAACCGACGCTGGAGTTGACCGCAAGGACCTGGTTCTGAGCGATCGCGATGTTGGCGCGCTTGGAGTAGTAGTTGGCGTCGCCGAACGGAACGAAGGTGTTCAAGCCGTCGTAACCGCCGTAGAGGGTGACGACGATGACGATGCCGTCGTTTGCGCCGATCGGCGTGCCGGCCCACGCGTCGGGGATGTCACCACCGAAGAACTCGCCCGCAATGGTGCCCACCGCAGCGCCGCCGAACACCCCTGCGCCGATGGCCTGCAGGAACGTGCGGCGGGTCCACCCGCGAGGGCCGGTCGGCTCGTCGCCGACGTCGGGGCGCGACAGGAGGTGGAGCGCGTCCTCGGTGGAGATGTCTGGATCGAGCACGGTCAGCCCCTTCTGATGTCGGTCGTGATGTCGGTCGTGATGCTCATGCGGTGCTCGCCACGTTCATCTCGGCGGTGAGCATCGTCATCAC
>JAYSLK010000741.1:0-3617 GCA_043725585.1 Actinomycetota bacterium | reverse complement strand
TGATGAGTCGCCGCCTGATCGCTTGTCTCGTGTCAGCTGCCGTGCTTCTGTCGGCAGCGCCGGCCGTGAGCGCAGCTCCGGTGCCGGTCGAGCCGGAGCCCGCGCCAGTCGAGCCGGAACCCGCGCCGGACAGCTCGGCGCCTCCGTCGGACCCGTCGGCACCTGTTCCTGATGCTGCTGATGGAGTGTCCGAGGCTGAGGCTCGAGCGTCGTGGCCCGAACCGGCCGGGCCCTTGCCTGTCGGTGATGCGCCGACACCGTTGCCGCCGTCGGAGTCGATGGGTTCGGACACCGAGGCTGCGGCCGGCGTCGCCGAGATGATCGCTCGGGATGGCCTGGCGCAGGAGTTGCCTGTCGTGAAGGCCGGGACGTTCGCGCTGGATGTGCCTGAGGTTGCGAACGTTCGGGCCCGCGTCGACGAGAAGGTGCCGTTCACGATGGCGCGGGTGGTGGAGGGTGACGACAAGCAGCCGATGCGTTCCCCGGATCAGGTCGCTGTGACGTTCGTCGATTCGGTGACGGCGCGAGAGATGGGCGTGTTCGGGTTCGGGTTCGAGGTGGCGAGCACTGGTCGCGATCAGAGCTTGAAGGTCGAGGTCGATTATTCGAAGTTCCGCGACTTGTACGGGGCGAACTTCGCAGAGCGCCTGCAATTGGTCCGGTTCCCGTCGTGTGCCCCGACGGAGCGACTGAGGGGCGACTGCTTGAAGAGCGAGGTGGTCTCCGGGTTCGTCAACGATGTCGAGGCAGGGGTGATCTCGGCGATCGTGCCTGTCGACTTCGATCTGTCGGCGTTCGCTGATGCGGTCGCAGCGCCGGGGGTTGTGATCGATCAAGGTGACGTGGCGGGACGGCGTGTCGCTGGGTTCGGGCGTAGCTACAGGGCGTCGGGCTCGGGCGGTTCTACGTACGGCGTGTCGGCTGGGGTCGCGACTGAGTACGGGTCGTATCTCGCGACACCGCTGGCTGCGTCGTCGTCGTGGAGTGTCGGTATGTCGATGGGGTCGTTCCAATGGTCGTACCCCGTTCCTGCGCCGCCGACCGGATGGGGTGAAGCGCCGTCGGTGTCGATGTCGTACAACTCGGTCGCGGTCGATGGTGTCGTGTCGGATCAGAACAATCAGAACGGTCTGCTGGGGGCCGGCTGGTCGCTGAACGCTGGCGGATTCATCGAACGGAACTACAAGACCTGCAATACCGATGGCGGGGGCATCGGGGACTTCTGCTGGGTCACCGACAACGCGACGATCGTGTTGAACGGCCAGTCGAGCGATCTCGTGTTCAAGAGTGGAGACCCGGCCACGTGGAGCGAGTGGCGGTTGAAGAATGACCCGGGCTGGAAGGTGGTGCGTCAGCGAGGATCGTCATGGTCGAGCTCGTCGGACCAGCTCGGGGAGATCTGGTGGGTGTACTCGCCGGATGGGACGGAGTATCAGTTCGGTGCGCGGCGGGTGGCGGGTGGCGGCGAGTTCACGGAGAGCGTGTGGCACATGCCGGTCTACGGCAATCACGTCGGCGAGCCCTGTTACAACTCGTGGTGTCAGCAGGCATGGCGATGGAACCTCGATCGTGTGAAGGATCGGTTCGGCAACGTCACGTACTACATGTACACCGCCGAGCGGAACAACTACTCCCGCGGAGGGGCTCCGTCGGCCGTGACACCGTATGTCCGGGGCGGCTGGCTGCGCGAGATCCGTTACGGGACGCGCGTCGGGAGCGAGACGTCGTACCGGAACATCATCAGGTTCAACACCAAGGAACGGTGCTTCTCGACGGACACGTCACAGTGCCTGTGGTACGGGTCGAACACGATCCCGTGGTTCCCCGACGCCCCGATCGACAAGCGATGCGCTGACGGCGCCGGCCAGTGCCCGTTGTACGCGCCGGCGTTCTGGACAGAACGCGCGCTCGACACGATCGACACGTTCGTGTTCGACGCCGACCAGATGGGTTCCGGGAACTATGTCCCGAGCCCCAGTTTCGAAGGAGGCTCTGCGGGTTGGGCGGCGTACAACCCATCCGTGGGGATCACGAACTGGACGGTGTACGGGAGTCAGCCGAACAATGCGAAGGACGGCAGCTCGTACCTTGCTGCAAACGTCGCATCGCCCGGCGGGTCGGTGTACACCGACATGGCTGTCACCCCGCAGCCGGGCTTTCCGTACACCATGACGGCATGGGTGCGGTCGCCGAGCGGCACCCCGATCGCAGGCCAGATGGTGCTGTGGGGCCTGTGGGGCACCGTCCAGAACGCAGCGGTCAACTTCGTCGCTGACGGCTCGTGGAAGCCGGTGACGTTGCAGTTCGTGCCAACTGCGGCGAACAACACGTCGATGCGGGCACAGTTCTACATCAACACCACCGGCGCCGATCTGAACATCGACTTCGTGAGCGTGATGCCACCGTGGCAGTTGGTGGACCGCATCAAGCCGACCTTCGACTGGCCAGACCCGAATGGCCAGCTCGGCGGCGAACCGGCGCAGCTCTGGCTTCGCACCATCAGCCGGACAGGCAAGCCGAGCGGCCCAGCCCCCATCACGGTGCCAGACATCCGGTTCGAATCGGCACAGCTCCTGGACAACCGCGCCGACGCCCTGACGCATCGGATGTGGCGGATCACCCAGGTGAACGACGAACTCGGCGGCCAGACCGAGGTGGGATACGGCCAGCCCAAGGGTGCCGGCTGCACGATGCCGACACCGGGATGGATGTACAACGAACAGGACTGCTACCCGAGGTATTCGGTGGTCAGCGGATACTCCGGGTTCGTCGCCTACGCCCGGTACTACGTCGGCACGGTCACCCGCCGTGACCTCGTCGCAGGAGGCCCGGCAGTGACGACCGGCTACGTCTACGCAGGCAATCCTGCGTATCGCTACGACAACGAGCCCTTCATCACCAACCGAACGTGGTCGGACTCGCGCGGCTACGGGCAGGTGTTCACCTTCACCGGACCCGATGGCAATGGCCGCTACGATCGCAGTTGGCATTGGTTCTTCCGGGGCATGCACGCCGATTCTCTCGGCCAATACGGCACACGAACCGTGAACCTCCCGTACGCAGAAGGGTCATGGCAGCTCGACTACGACTGGTTGAACGGACGCGAGTACCAGACCGAGGTCCACAACGCGACGATCATGGTCACCCGCGACGAGACGTTCTTCAACGGAGTGGAAACGGCACTGGCATCGGGAGTGCAAGCAGTGCGCGTGGACGCAATCCGCACGAAGCACACATCCCTCGAAACCGGCGGTGCCCTCCACATCACCCAAGCCCGCACCGCCTACGACCCCGTCTACGGGACACCGATCGAGGTGGTCGACGACGGCAGCCTCGCCGGCCCAGGCGACGAGACGTGCACCTCGATCCAATACGCACGCAACACAGCCGTCACCGATGCCTGGGTCGTCAACCTGGTCGGACGCACGTATCGGGCCAAGGGCACCAACGCCTTCCCTGGCGGATGGGGGAACTGCGACGAGTTGGCGAGCGCCGAACTCGGCCTGTTGGAACAGTCTTACGATGGCCAACCCCACCTTCAGTCGACCGCCGTCGGCTTCATGACCCTGTCCCGCACGCGTGCCTCGGCGACGAGTACGTGGCTCGAGACCACTTAC
>JAYSLK010000740.1:0-8844 GCA_043725585.1 Actinomycetota bacterium | reverse complement strand
TACCGCATCGAGGTGACGTGCTCGTCGGGCACCTATGTGCGCACGTTGGCAGCCGATCTCGGCACGCTCCTCGGCGGCGGTGCCCACCTCCGCCGGCTGCGACGGACGGCGTGTGGCAGCTTCGACGAGTCGCAGGCGCTGGCCCCCGATCAGGCGGTGCTGATCACGATGGCCGAAGCGATGCGTGACTACCGGTCGGTCATGGTCGATGCGGCGACTGCAGCGCTGGTGCGCAACGGCCACAAGCTGCCCACCGACGACCAGTGGGCGGGCGACGGTCCATGGGCGGTACTCGACCCTGACGGCGACCTGATCGCGATGTACGAGCGGGTGGACGGCACGACAGCCAAACCCGATGTGGTGATACCGGTGGCCTGAACGTTGTCGCAGCAGGTCGATCGACCTGTTACGCATGTGAACTGCGTGCTCGCGGGTGCTGCCAGATATCGTCGCTGGTCGTGCAGGTGATCACCGATCTATCGCGCTCGCCTTGGGCCAGCGACGGCTCGCAACGCAGCGTCTTGACCATCGGTGCCTACGACGGCGTGCATCGAGGTCATCAGGCGATCATCGCCGCGGTGCGTCAGCAGGCGGCCGAGTTGCAGGCCAAGTCGGTCGTCGTGACCTTCGATCGCCACCCGGCGTCGGTGGTGCGACCGGAATCGGCACCGAAGCTGCTCACCGATCTCGACCAGAAGCTCGAACTGCTCGAAGCCACCGGCGTCGACGCGACGGTGCTCGTGCGGTTCGACCTCGAGCAGTCCGGTGAGTCGCCCGATGCGTTCGTCGAACGGGTGCTGGTGGGCGCCCTGGGGGCCCAGCGCATCGTCGTGGGTGACGACTTCCACTTCGGGAAGGGTCGCTCGGGCAACGTCGCGCTGTTGCGCGAGTTGGGCGCACGTCACGACTTCGACGTCGAGCCGCTGCCGCTGATCGATCGTGGCGACGGCGTCGACGAGCCGCTCAGCTCCACCGCGATCCGCCGAGCGATGGCGGGCGGCCAGGTCGAGCTGGCCAGCTCCATGCTCGGCCGGCCGTTTCAGGCCCGTGGTCGCGTCGAACAGGGCGACCAGCGCGGTCGGTTGCTCGGCTTCCCCACCGCCAACGTCACCGTTCCGAGTGCGATCTGCATCCCTGCTGATGGCGTGTACGCGGGGTGGTACCTGCGCCCGGACGGCGCTCATCATGCATGCGCGATCAACCTCGGTCGACGCCCCACCTTCTACGAGCATGCCGATCATTCGCTGCTCGAAGCGCACCTGCTCGACTTCAATGACGACCTGTACGGCGAGGCCGCCCGCGTGGAGTTCACCAACTTCCTGCGCAGCGAGCGCAAGTTCGACGGCATCGACTCCCTGGTGGCTCAGCTGAAGCAAGACATCGAGCACGCCCGCAGCGTCCTCGACGTGTGACTCCGCCCGCGAGGGGTTCGCACCTCGGTCGACGAATGCTCCGGCGAGCGCGATCAGCCTCCAGGATTCTCCTCATTCGTCGCTGAGCCCTCTGCGTAGAGGCGTCTGACCACCTGATCCACCGAAGGTTCCTCGATCGACAGGTCGACCACTGGTGCCGCCGCAGCGACGGCGGCGATCACCTCGGCAGGATTGCCCTCGAAGCGGAGCCACTGGCGCGGCCCGTCGATCCGCACCACCTCGGTGCCGGCGATGGCAAGCGGCTCGATCGGCTCGGGTGTCGTCACCACCAGCGTGCGTCCGGTGCCGAGCCGGCGAACGAGATCGGCGAGGGCGCCGTCGTGAACGAGCTGGCCGTGATCGATGACCATCACACGGGGGCACAACCGCTCGATGTCGACGAGATCGTGGCTCGTGAGCAGGATCGTCGTACCGTTCGAGCGGTTCGCCGCGGCCAGGAATCCGCGAACGGCCGCCTTGGCGACGACGTCGAGGCCGATGGTGGGCTCGTCGAGGTACACCAACGAAGGTTCGTGCAGGAACGCCGCGGCGAGGTCGCCGCGCATCCGCTGGCCGAGGCTCAGCTGGCGGACCGGGGTGTCGAGGAACGGGCCGAGATCGAGCAGGTCGACGAAGCGGGCCAGGTTGGCGGTCGCAGTGGAGGCCGGAACGCGGTAGACGTGCCGCAGCAGCTCGAAGCTGTCACGCAGCGGAAGATCCCACCAGAGCTGACTTCGCTGCCCGAACACCACGCCGACCCGCTGCGCCACCTCGACCCGTGCGCGACTGGGGTCGAGGCCGGCCACGTGCACGCGACCCGACGTCGGAACCAGGATCCCGGTGAGCATCTTGATCGTGGTGCTCTTCCCGGCACCGTTGGGGCCGAGGTAGCCGACGAACTCGCCGGCGTCGACGGTGAAGGAGATGTCATCGACCGCACGATGCTCGCTGCGGGTGTACCGCAGGCCTGCCCGCTGTCGACGGATGAACACCTTGGTCAGATGCTCGACCTCGATGAGCGTCGTCATGATCCTGTTCCCCGATACGTGCGTACCGCGGAGCGCCACACCACACCGGCGACGATGCCGAGCCCGATCGCAGCCGGCACACCCGACACCCTCAGGACTGCCGCGGCGTCGCTCGGTTCCTGCCCGACGAGATGGCGCACCGGGAAGTACGCGACGCATCCGAGGGGCACGACGAACAGGATGAAGCGTCGCAGCCACGCACCGTAGATCCCGATGGGATACGACGTCAGTTGGCGCCCCCCATAGGTCAGTGAGTTGGTGATCTCCATGGTGTCGACCGTCCAGAACGTGCTGGCTGCGCCGATCACCCAGATCGCGCAGAAGATCAGCGTGCCGGCGGTGATCGTCGCGGTCAGCAGAACCACCGTGCCCAGGCCGATCGGCAGCCCGAGTCGCTGCCAGGCGACGACGAGCACGCCGAGTGACAGGATCACCTGGCCGATTCGTCGGAGCGAGAAGTCGGACGCGATGACCAACAGAAGCGAACTTCGCGGTTGCAGCAGCACCATGTCGAAGGTGCCGGTGCGGAGTTCCCCCGGAAGCGAGTCGAGGTGGCCGACCACGAGGTCGGCGATCGCAAACGAGGTCTGGGCCACACCGAACAGCACGCACACCTGCAGTGCCGACCAGCCGGCCATCGTCGGCACGTTCGAGAACAGGATGAGCAGCGCAACGAGATCGAGCGCGCCGACCAGCATCGCTCCGAGGGCATCGGACACGAAACCCCACGGGTACTGGAGCTGCGAACGCACTCTGCTTCGGACGAGGCGCAGGTACAGCCGGACGTCATCCACCGTGCACCACAGCCACCCGCTCGCCTCGGGCCTGAACCACGCGGCCGGCAGCCAGCACGATCACCGCCCAGAGGACCTGCAGTCCGATCGGTGTCAGCTGTGCGAGACCGTCGCGGCGTTCCAGCCACACGTCGACGGGTGACTGCATCATCTGCGCGAACGGCAGCAATCGGACCACCTGTTGGAACCGGTCCGGGAAGAAGGCGAGGCTGACGATGGCGCCCGACAACACGCTCCAGATCGCCATCGACAGGCGCACCACGCCACGGACATCACCGATCCAGAACGCGGCGAGGTTCACGATGTAGCGGAGCCCGAAGCTCACGATCACCGCGAGTGCGACCGAGATCGCGAACAGGGGCACCGTGAGCGCGTTGGTCGGCAGTCGGAGGGTGAACAGGAACGAGGCGAGCAGGAACGGGACGGTGCCGCGGACCATCGCGTGGTACGTCGCCCGACCGAGGTCGTGGCACAACCACCAACGCTGCAGGTCGACGGGGCGGGCGAGGTCGACTGCGATCTCACCCGACCTGATCCGGTCACCGAGCTCGGTCCAGCCCCAGATCGCGATCGTCACGAGCATCCCTTGCATCACCCACGTCTGGGTGACCAGCTCCTGCTCGGTGTAGCCGCTGGTCGTCGCACGCTGCCCGGCGACTGCGATCACCGCCGACGACAACAGCACACCGAAGAACGTGTTCGTGAGGATGCCGGCGAACGTCGCTGCCCGATATGCGGCGAAACGCCGGAACGCGGCGCGCGCCACTGCCAGGTCGAGCGCCGGGGTCACCACCCCGACAGCATCGCGCGTCCGTCAGTCGCCGACGGCTGCTCCCGCAAGGCCGGCATCGACTCGTCCGTACGACGTGGTGCGCTGTTCGGCGCGGCGGCCGAGTTGCTCGGCGAGCTGGGTGAAGCGTTGCGGGGTCATCTCCTGGCCGTGCGCGGCGCCGGCCGCTCGCGAGATGTTCTCGTTCATGAGCGTGCCGCCCATGTCGTTGCACCCTGCGTTCAGCAGCTGCACGGCACCGGTGAGTCCGATCTTCACCCACGACACCTGGATGTTCGGGATCCAGCCGTGATACGCGATGCGGGCAATCGCGTGCATCAGCAGCGTCTCGCGGAACGTGGGGCCACGGCGTGACTTGCGCTGCAGGTAGATGGGCGAGGCCATGTGCACGAATGGCAGGCCGACGAACTCGGTGAATCCACCGGTCTCCTTCTGCAGGTCGCGGGTGACCAACATGTGCCGAGCCCAGCTCTCGGGATGCTCGACCGAGCCGAACATGATCGTCACGTTCGAACCCAGCCCGATGCCATGCGCCTGGCGGTGGCACTCGAGCCACTCCTCGGTGTTCACCTTGTCGGGGCACAGGATCGCGCGGATGTCGTCGTCGAGGATCTCGGCTGCGGTGCCCGGGAGCGAGGCCAGGCCAGCGTCTTTCAGCCGCAACAGGTAGGTGCGCAGGTCCTCACCCAGCCGGCGTGCTCCCTCGGTGACCTCGAGCGCGGTGAATCCGTGCACGTGCATGTCGGGCACCGCCTGCTTCACGGCCCGGGTGACGTCGATGTAGTAGTCACCGTCGAAATCGGGATGGATACCACCCTGCAGGGTGACCTCCGTCGCGCCGAGGTCGGCAGCCTCGCGAGCGCGGTCCGCGATGTCGTCGAGGGTGAGCAGGTACGGCGTGCCGCGCAGGTTGAGGCTGAGCTTGCCCTTGCTGAACCCGCAGAACCTGCACTTGAACGTGCAGACGTTGGTGTAGTTGATGTTGCGGTTGTGCACCCAGGTGATCGGGTCGCCGACCACGTCGCGGCGCAGCTCGTCGGCGAGCTCGGCGATCGCCACGACCTCGGGGCCACGGGCGCGGAACAAGGCGACGATCTCGTCAAAGCCCACTTCGTGGCCCATCCGGACACCGTGGATGATCTCATCGATGCGTGAGCCGGCCCGTGTGGCCGAACGGCCGGGGACGAGCGCCATCGGCTCGGTGTTCGCTCCGCTGTACCACTGGGTGCTGCGATGCCCGACGAGCACCACTTCGGCCCCGTCCTGCACCACGTCGGCAGCGGTGACCTTCTCGGGCCAGATCGCACCCGGATCGTCGCGACCCAGGCCTTCGGCGTCGCTGCGGTCCATCACGGGGAAATGGAGTGCCGGGTCGAGCCAACGCTCGGGCCGGCGCGCGTACTCCGGGTAGATCGTGAGCCGCGGTGCAAGCGCGAAACCACGCTGCTCGGTGACCTCGCGCAGCACGTCGAGGTCGGGCCACGGGCGCTCGGGGTTCACGTGGTCGGCGGTGATGGGGGAGACGCCGCCCCAATCGTCGATGCCGGCGTCGAGCAACACGCCGAAGTCATCGCTGAGGTTCGGCGGGGCCTGCAGGTGGATCTCGGCGGGCAGCACCAGGCGGGCCATGGCAACGGTCCACAGGTACTCGTCGGGCGGGCACGCCTTCGCCTTCTGCATGCCGGTACGCAGCTTCGGCAGGAAGTTCTGGACGATCACCTCCTGCACGTGACCGTGCCTGGCGTGTGCAGCGGCGATGGCCTCCATCGCCGCGATGCGGTCGATGCGGTCGTCGCCGATGCCCACCAGGATGCCCGTTGTGAACGGGATCTGCAGCTCGCCTGCGGCCTCGAGCGTCGCCAGCCTGCGAGCCGGCACCTTGTCGGGTGCCGACTGATGGCACTCGAGGTCGTCGCGCATGCTCTCGATCATCATTCCCTGGCTGGGCGACACGGGTCGCAGCCGGGCGAGCTCGTCCTTGGTGAGCGCGCCGCAGTTGGCATGGGGCAGCAGACCCGTCTCGTCGAGCACCAGCTTGGCCATCGCAGCCACGTAGTGAACGGTGGAGTCGTAGCCGTGGTCGCGCAGGAACGTGCGGGCGACCTCGTAGCGATCCTCGGGTCGCTCGCCCAGGGTGAACAGCGCTTCGTGGCACCCCTTGCGGGCACCCTGTCGGGCGATCTTCAAGACGTCGTCGGGCAGCAGGTACGGCTTCTCGAGACGCGCAGGCGGCTGGGCGAACGTGCAGTAGCCGCACGTGTCGTTGCACAGCATGGTCAGCGGGATGAACACCTTGGGCGAGTAGGTGACTCGCGTGCCGTGAGCCGCATCGCGCACTCCACGGGCCCCAGCCATCGTCTCGTCGAGCGAGAGATGGACCAGGTGTTCGTGCCGACTGGTCGACACCGCGGTCACTTTGCGGGCCAGATGACGCTGCGATCGGCCGCGTACACCCCACCGATGAGCGTCGTGTCGACGAACGCCGTGATGTCGGGTGCCTTGCCGTCGAACAGACCGATCTCCGCGTAGGTGGAGACCTCGTCGTTCAACAGGTCGAGCTCGGGAACGCCGAGGGCGGTGTTCACATTCGTGTCGGTGACCAGCTTCGACTCGACGGCCCAGCGGGCGGTCTCACCTTCGGGTGACAGGAACATCGCGTTGCCGTTGGCATTGATGAACCCGAGTGCGATCTCGGCGGCGGCAGCCGGGTCGGCGACCGAGTCGGCGAGGCCCCGCATCGCCGCCCGAACGAAGTCCTGGGCGGCGGTCGGGTGCTCGTTCAGGAACTCGGCGTTCGTGTACAGGATGCCGAAGCTGCCCGGGATGTCGTTGGCGGCCGGATCGAAGAGGGTGAACGGGATGCCGGCGGCCTCGAGTTGCTTGGGTTCGTTGCTCTTGTAGCCGGGGAACCCGACGATGTTCGGCACCTCGATGTGCACCTTCGGATCGAAGCCATCGAGCAGCACCGTGGTGTAGTCGGTGCCTTCGGTGAGGCCGGCCTGCTTCAGCATCGCGGCCACGCTCGGGGTGATCTTGCCCTTCACGCCGATCGTCGAGCCGCTCAGGCCCGCAAGGTCGGTAGCGCCGCCGTCTTTCACGATCAAGGCGTCGATGCCGGTCTTGCCCTCCACGGCGACCACGACGAACTGGGCCTCGTTCTTCGCGGCGAAGTCGACGACCTCGCTGAACGATCCGCCGGAGGAGAACTGTGCGTTGTTGGCTGCGAGCTCGGGGTAGTTGGCGGTGGAGAAGCTGGGCTTCACCTCCACGTCGAGGCAGAGCTCGTCGAAGTACCCCTTCTCCTCCGCGACCAGCACCTCGACGATCGACGCGGTGGCCGCGAAGTCGAAGCTCGACAGGTAGGTGATGGTTCCGGCTGCCTTGTTGGCCTCGCATCGCGCCTCGGGGAACGGCTCACCTGCCGCGACGTCCCCAGAGGTCGCCCCGTCGTCGGGCGCTTCGGTGCCGGGCGTTTCGGTGCCGGGTACCTCGGTGGCTGTCGGCAGCACGGCCGTGGTGACCGTGGTGGCGGCGTCGCCGTCGGTGGCCGCCGAGGACTCGGTGTCGTCGCCGCATGCGGCGAACAGGAGAACGGGAACGAGCAGCACTGCTGCACGGGAAAGGCGACGCGACATGACAGACCTCCGGTACGGGGTGATCGGGAAATGATCAGTTGTGCCAGAGCACGGCGGGGATCAGGTGTCGATGCAAGAAGGAGACACTGGCCCCCGCACTGCCGTGCGTTTCATCACCATACCGACGAGAGTGCGCCGACCCTCTACCGGAGCATCGAGCCCCGACGAGGCGACGATCACTCGAGGGTGTCGGGCAGCTCGCGCCGCAAGGTCGCTCGCAGGTGGTGCGTGAGCGGTGCGCCCACGGCGGCCATCCGTACGTCGTAGCGAAGGATGTCACCGTCGACCGACACGTCGCGCTCCACGGCGGTCACTTCCTTCGCTGTCGACGAACGACCGATGGAGGACGACTTCATCCGGAACGTCGTCCCGTCGAAGGTGCCCTCGAGCAGCTCGGTGATGCCGGTCGGGTGTGCGATCACGAACTCCACGAGGCCTGGCCGCGGCATGCGCAGGTAGCCGCTCTCGGCATGGAGCGGACGCTGGTCGTCGGCGTGCTTGGTCCGCTGTGCGTAGGCGAGGAACGGCTTGCCCACGTGACTGAACGTGATCGACTCGAGGTAGTCGAACGGGTCGATCGTCGGATACTCGCCGTGCCCGCGACCGTTCCAGGTGCCGAGCAGGAAGCCGAGGGCGGAGATGTCGGGGTGGAGCGCAACCGTCATGCGTGCAGCGTCGCGCATGAGCGACCGCCAACCGGTGCCAGACTCACGGCATGTCGTTGCGCACCTCCAGCCGATCTGGCCTGGCCACCGTCGTCGCATGGGTGCTGGTGCTGGTGATCGGGTGGGTGCTGCTGCGCATCCTGATCGGCACCCTGTACTGGATGTTGCGTGGCGTCGTGCTCGTCGCCGTGCTCGTGGGCCTGCTGCTGGCCTACCTCGCGCTCAAGGCACCCGACGACGAATGAGCGATGAGAGATGAGTGCCGCTGGCGCTCCCATCTCTCATCGGACGGACTCTGTCGCGATCGTGATGAGAGATGGGCGCGCCAGGGACACTCATCTCTCATCGCCGGGTCGTGGGCGCTGTGTGCTGGCGAGGTGTTCGGCGACGGCGGTGAAACCCCGCATGGTCTCGAGCGACAGGTCCTCGGGGAGTGCCTGCGGATAGGTGGAGAACCGGGCGATCACGGTGCGCGATGGGCGATGCACCCAGCAGTACTGGCCGAAGATGCCGAGCCCGC
>JAYSLK010000739.1:0-2310 GCA_043725585.1 Actinomycetota bacterium | reverse complement strand
CCATCGCGACCACCGACGAGACCGGGAAGCGCAGATCGCGGACACACGGCTGGCCGCGCATGACATCAGGCTTCGCGGTGATTCGGCCGAACGACACGGCGCGAGGCTATTGAAGACCACGGCGCGCAAGGGGCGAGTTCGGCAGAGACCGTCTCGCGGTTGGCCGCCGGCGTAGGAATCCGTTGGTCTTGCCGCGAATTCTGCCGCGAAACGTGCTGGGACGTACTGGTACCAGCTGTACTCTCTGGACTGTCGGACCTGCTCTGAGCAGGCACGATGGGATCAACCAGTACACGTTGGTACGGCACTGAAGCGACTTTTAATCCGTTGGTTCTGGGTTCGAGTCCCAGAGGGGGCACCAAGAAATGCCTGTTCAGAGTGTCTTTTCTCGTTCCCTGTTCACAGTCCCTGCCGCGAATCCGCCGCGAAGGGGTGGTTCGAAAATAGGGACGATGTGTGAACACCGCCGGGCACGTGGGAACTGATCGTGTCGGCGGGACGCGATTCGATCACCAGCTCGTACCGCCGCGTGATCCGCACGGTGAAGGGGACTCACAAAGCGCGAGGCGAATACTGCGCTGGCCGAGCTCCGCAACATGCCCCACTGCGCTTGGCAGGCTGAGCATCCAAAGCTTCGATCTCGCAACCATCGAACAGCCGGGCCACGTTCGTGTGACGGCCCCCACGCCACGCCACGCCTCGACGACGCAGCCAGGGACCGACGCCGGCCATCCGTGTGGGTTCGGACCACGACGAAACCGCGCGACACTTGCGGCGTGAGGAGCACGGCGGCTGCGCATCGGCTCGAAGCCATGCATCCGTTGGCTCGTGACCTGGCCACGTTCGTCGCCATGGTGACCGGGTTCGTGGTGCTCGATCGAGCGACGCGCATGGTCGCCCGGCTGAGCGACAGCGACATCGCGCAACCGGTGCTCCTCATCAGTGCGGTGCTCTCCCGTCCGATTCTTGTGGTCGCGGCGATCGTCGTCGGTGTTGGGGCTCTCGTCGTCGTCCCGCGGCTGCGAGCCGGGTGGGACAGCTTCGAACATGGCCGGGCGTTGCGATGGTTCGCGCTTCCCGTCGTCGTGCTGCTCGCCTGGGCGGATTCGATGTACGGCTACAACTTCCTCGCCGGCCACTGGCACCTGCTCGACCGCGTGGCCGTCGTCGCCCTGGCGGCTGCCTCCTGGCGATGGCCGATCGTCTTGGTGCCCCTCGCGGCGCAGCTCCGCATCGTCACGCACCAGTTCGACCACGGGTTCTCCACGACCGCCGGGCAGAACATCGATGAGCTGCTGGTGATGGCGTTGCTGTGCATCGCCGCAGTCGTCGTCGTGGGCGTGCTCCTCGGCATCGACGACACCGCGTGGGTGTTGGTGCTGCTCATGGCGCTCGTCGCGTCGCACTTCTTCCTGCCGGGTCGATCGAAGATCCCGCTCGACTGGGCCACCACCGACGATCTCGCGCACTTCCCGGTGAGCGCCTACACCGCCGGCTGGCGCGGCGCGGGAGACGGCACCTGGGCGCGACGAATGTCCGACGTCGTCGACACCTTCAGCGTGCCGTTGCGGCTCGGCGCTCTGGTGCTCGAGCTCGGAGCGCTGATCGCGGTCGCTCATGTGCGTCTGTTCCGTCTGTGGGTGCCAGGTTGGGTCCTGTTCCACCTGAGCGTGCTCGTGTTCACCGGTTTCTGGTTCGGCAGTTGGATCACCGTCGAGGTCGGCCTGCTCGTCCTCCTGCTCGTGCCGTCCTTGCGCGAGTGGTCGACCCGGCACGCCAACGTGGCGGTCGGGGCGCTCGCCGTGCTGCTCGTGATCGTCGGATCGCACGTGTTCCAACCACCACGCCTCGCATGGCTCGACGGCCCCGTCTCCTACGGGCTCGAAGTCGCTGCAACCGGCGACAGCGGCACCGTCTACCGCGTGCCTTCATCGGCGTTCGCTCCGCTCGACCAAGAGATCGCCTTCGTCCGGCTCCCGCTGGCGGGCACCCGTGAAGCGGCGGCGGCCTACGGCGCGATCTCGACCAAGCAGGAGCTGGTGGCGTTGGAGCAACTGAGGTCGAGCGACGACCTCGCCGCATACGAACAAACCCTCGGTCCGACGTTCGCCACGCCCGGTTCGAATGCCGAACGGTTCTTCACCGCGTGGCTCGATCATGCCAATGCACGACCCGTCGATCCGTGGTACCTCGTCGGGCCGATCCCGCATGTCCGCAGCACCGTTCCCAGCCCGGTGTACAGCGGTCAAGAGCACCTCGTGTCGATCGCGGTCACGCGTGTGGCAGCGCTCGACCTCGGTGACACCGTCG
>JAYSLK010000738.1:0-2443 GCA_043725585.1 Actinomycetota bacterium | reverse complement strand
TGCGAACACCTCGAAGGGCGTCCGCTCTTCGCGGGTCACGCATCGCTGCCGTGGCCCGACGAACCGCATCTCGCGCTGTGGCACGCGCAGACCCTGCTGCGCGAGTTCCGCGGCGATGGGCACATCGCCGCGCTCGTCACCGAGGGCCTCTCGGGGCTCGACGCCTTGGTGTCGCACGCCGCAGCAGGCGACGTGCCCCGAGCTGCGCTGCAAGCCACCCGAGCATGGAACGACGAGGAGTGGGAGGAATGCGTCGTCTCGATGGCCGCACGCGGCCTGCTCCACCGCGACGGATCGTTGACCGACGAGGGTCGCGCCCAGCGCGCCCGGATCGAAGAGATCACCGACCGATCAGCCGTGGAGCCGTGGGCAGCGATCGGCTCCGACGCTTGTGACTCGTTGCGCGAGCTCGGCAAGGAGCTCTCCCAGCGAGTGATCGACGCCGGCTTGCTGGCGATCGATCCACGCCGCTTCGACGACACCGAGGACTGACCGGCAGACCGAACGCATCCTGGAATGCGAAATCAGTTGCCAGAAATGCACATCTCCTGTTACGGTCGTCGCCGAAGGGGAGTATCCCTCGGTCGTCACTCGAAAACCTGCCCAGCAGCACCGGCCAGCACCACCGGCCAGGGTCGGATCGAGAACGAACGTCGATCGACCGTCATCACGGCGAGCCAGTGCCCGCCCGGTCGATCGCTCCGATACGGAGCGGGAGAGACTTTCGACATCATGTCGAAAGGCTTCGCGTGCCCGATCTCCGTGACCCATCCCCGTCGAGTCGAATCGACCTTCACTCCCCGACCGAGTGGCTCCGCTGGTTCGGCCGCACGACGAAGCGTCTTGCAGTGCTGGCAGTCGGCGTCGCCGTTCTGGGCGCCGGGGTGGCCATGCTCGCGCTTCCGGGGCCGGGACTGCTCGTGATCATCGTCGGCCTGGCGGTGCTCGGCACCGAGTTCGCGTGGGCCGAACGAGCTCTCGACCGAACGACGAAGAAGGCCGCGAACGCGGCCAGCAAGGTGTCCGGATCTCGCACCGGGCGCCTGGCACTGATCGTGTCGGCGATCGCGATGATCAGCGGTGGCGCGCTGGTCGCAGCCCTCGTCGGTGACTTCCGTGTGGTCGGCATCTCGATCGGAGTCGCCGGGGCGGTCGGCCTTGCCACGCTGCTTCCCAGCGTGCAGCGCTGGCTCGATGCACGGACGTCGACCACGGCCGCACCCCGGATCGAGCCGGACGCACACCCCGTCGACGCCCTCGCTCACGCCAGCACCACCAACAACGGAGCCCCTTCATGAACCGCGCCCTGCTCGCCGAACTCCAACGCCTGAGCTGCTCACCCAGCATCACGATCCTCCAGGGACACCGGGATGTCGCACGCCTCAGGGAGCCGAGCGCTCATCGATGACGATGTGACGACGCTCACCCATCTCGTCGACCTCGTCGACCGACGCCTCGACGGTGACGTCCCGACGTCGTGGATGACGCCATCGACGAGCCGATCGAAACGGTCCTCAGCAAGGGCGGCGACACGATCATCGGGCCGAACGGAGACCTGTCACACGTCGACAAGGTCGGTGCCGTTCTGCGGTGGTGACGTTCGAACCCTACGATCGACGTCCATGGCTTACCGGTACCTGTGGACACCGCTCGACATCGGGCCGGTCACCACACGAAACCGTCTGGTGTTCAGTGCGCATCTCACGAACTACGCCCGCGACGGCAAGCCCACCGATCAGCACGCCGCGTACTACGCAGCACGAGCGGCCGGCGGAGCAGGGCTGATCATCACCGAGGAACACTCGACGCATCCGACCGACTGGCCGTACGAGAAGCTGATCCACGGTTTCCACCGAGATGTCATCCCCGGCTACCGGGCGATCACCGATGCGGTGCACCGGCACCGAACGCCGATCTTCGCCCAGATCAACCACAACGGTGGCCAGGCCTCGTCGATGTTCTCACGGCTGCCCGTCTGGGCACCATCAGCGGTCGCCGACCCGTTGTTCCGCGAGGTCCCCAAGGCCATCGACCAGGCCGAGATCGACGAGATCATCGCCGGCTACGCGCTCGTCGCCGAGCACTGTGCCGAAGGCGGCTTCGACGGCATCGAGTTGCAGTGCAGTCATTCCTCGATCGTCCGCGGTTTCCTCTCTCCTGCCACCAACCACCGCACCGACCTCTACGGAGGTTCGCTCGAGAACCGCACCCGGCTGCTCACCCAGATCGTCCTCGCTGTGCGCAAGGTGATCGGCACTCGCCTGGCCCTCGGCGTCCGCCTCTGCGGCGACGAGCTGATCGAGAGCGGAACCACCATCGATGATGCGGTCGAGGTCGCCAAGATCGTGGAAGCGACCGGCCACGTCGACTACATCAACACCTCGATCGGTGTGGCGACCGCGAGCTTGTTCATGATCGAGGCGAGCATGCACATCCCTCCCGG
>JAYSLK010000737.1:0-7026 GCA_043725585.1 Actinomycetota bacterium | reverse complement strand
GCCAGTTGTTGCTTGCGCCCGGCCAACTTCGACGGCTTCACCTTGTCGAGCTTGGTGGCGACGATCACGGTGGTGATCCCGTTCGATTGGACCCAGTCGATCATCTGCGAATCGAGCTTGGTGGGGCCGATCTCACCGTCGACGAGCAGCAACAAGGCCTGCAGGCTCTCACGACCGAGCAGGTAGCCCTCGATCATCGGGCCCCACTTCATCTTCTCGCGCGTGGGCACGGACGCGTATCCGTAGCCGGGGAGGTCGACCACCGTGCCGCCCGTGGGCAGCGTGAAGAGGTTGATCAGCTGTGTGCGGCCCGGGGTGTTCGACACCCGGGCCAACTGCTTCCGGTTGGCCAGGGAGTTGATCAGCGACGACTTTCCCACGTTCGAGCGACCGGCCAGGGCCACTTCGGTGGGCGAGGGCGGCAGGTCGGCCACCCGCTGCGCCGACGCGACGAAGGTGAGCTGCAACGGACCGGCCATCGCTCCAGGCTACGGCCGTGTCATTGCCGCAGGTTCGGGGAGCCGCGTTGATCCGGCATCGGCCGGAGAACGAGTCAACGCCGCAGGCAATGCCTGCGGCGTTGACATCGAGGTGGTCGAGACCGGCGTCGATCCGGTGACCCCACGCTTTTCAGGCGTGTGCTCTGCCGACTGAGCTACTCGACCGTGACTACGGCTGCCGGTGCGGGCCTGCGAACAGGTCCCGCACTCCACACCCGAACGAGCTTGCGCTCGCAGCGGTCCCGACGGGGTTCGAACCCGCGACCTCCGGCTTGACAGGCCGGCGTGAACTCCACTTCACCACGGGACCATGAATGGTCACTAGCACCCCCAACGGGATTCGAACCCGTGCCGCCACCTTGAAAGGGTGGTGTCCTAGGCCACTAGACGATGGGGGCTAGGAGATTCTCCGGTTGAGAGCGTCGAAACACTAGCACCGAGTCGTCGGAATCCCACCAGCGGTTCCGGGCACCCCCGAAGACCAGGCGCTTCCATCGAGTTGGATCGAGGTGCTCGCGTCTCCACCTGGTCTCCACCTGCTCGCCCCGCCCTCGCCCGGCCCCGACGGGCGCACTACGTTGCAGCGCGTGCGCCTCGACGTCGATCCATCCCTCGACCCGGCGGACTACGCCTTCTCGCACCGGATCCGTGTTCGGTTCGCCGAAACCGACGCGATGGGCATCGTGCACCACGCGAACTACTTGCTGTATCTCGAAGAGGCACGGGTCGAGTACTTGAGAGCGCTGGGCAAGCCGTACACCGAGCTCCGTAAGGATGGAGTCGACCATGCCGTGCTGGAGTGCTTCGTCCAGTACCGTCGACCGCTGATCTTCGACGATGAGGTGGTCGTGCACCTCGTGCTCGGCGGCACCACCCGGGCGACGTTCCAACTCGCCTACCTGCTCACCGTTGGCGCCGAGGTCAGAGCGTCGGCCGTCACCGCACATGGAGCGGTCAACGCGCGGGGCCGCCCGGTCCGGCTGCCGGCATGGCTCACCGAGCTCGGAGATGCTGCCACCGGCTGACGCGGCTGCAGCTCGAACGTGGCCGGCTGCCTCGGAGCGCGGTGGCCGACTCGGCCATGCCCACGTTCGGTGTGAATCGGATGACGAATCAGGGTCGATCCGTGCTCTCGGAGGACGCGGGACCCTGGCTCCCCGTACGGTTGGTCGCATGTCCTCTGGCCCGAATGGCCTCGGCATCGTCCGAGTCACACCACGGATCGCTGTCCGTGCCATCGTCGAGGTGGTCGTCGCGTTCCCGTCGTCGTTCCGTACCTCCACGAGGTCCGCGGACGACGTGTCATGAGCCGACCACTCCGCATCGGATTGTGCACCGACTCGAACGCGCAGTTGCCCGCGGCGCTGGCGCGACGGTTCGGCGTCGAGGTCGTCCCCGTGACGATCACGATCGATCATGAGGAGTATCTGGAAGGGGTCGACCTCGACGCCGAGGCCTTCTACGCCCGGTTCGACCACCGTGCGCGACCCGAGATCCTCACCAGTCAACCGAGTCCCGGTCAGTTCGCCCTCGCCTACGAAGCGCTGCTCGACGGCGGCTGCACGGAGATCCTGTCGATCCACGTGGCCAGTTCCGTGTCCGGAACGCTCAACTCGGCGCGTCTCGCAGCCCACCGGCTCGGTGCACCGGTCCGATTGGTCGACTCGGGTGCGGTCAGCTTCGGCATCGGCTGTTGCGTCTGGGCGGCAGGCGAGGCGCTCGAACGCGGCGCCACGATCGATGAGGCCGCGATGGTCGCGGAGACGCTCGCGCCCACCGTCGGCAACGTGTTCATCACCAGCCCGCTCGATCTGGTGCGATCGGGCGGTCATTGTGACGCTTCGGCGCCGATTCACGGCCTCCCGGTGCTCGAGACGCGCGATGGCCTGGTGTCGGTGGTCTCCGAGGTCGACTCCGTGCTCGCCGCCGTGAATGTCATGGCCATGGCGATCATCGGCCACGGCAGGCACCTCCGCGTGGCAGTCGGCCACGCCGACGCGGCAACCGAGCCGATCGCTGATGCCGTGGCGTCCGCCGCCGGTGAGACGGCCGCCGTGGACGAGGTGATCCGTTATCGGATCGGACCATCCGTCGGGGCGCACCTCGGACCCGGCTGCGTCGAGTGCTTCATGTTCGAGACGACAACGACCTGACCGTCCACTCCAGCAGCCAGCTGAGGAAGCCGTAGAGCTGATGCTCCGCGGCCAGCGGATCGTCGGGGTCGATGTCGTCGGGACGGTCGTCTTCACCGATGTCGAGGACGGTGCCGAGCACGAGCCGCACCCCGTTCAGACCCTGGGCGAGGGCAAGTACCTGGCTCTCCGTCAGGGGTGGTCCGGCAGCGAGAGCCTCCATCACGGTCTCGATGCCGGCCAGCCGGGAGGCGACCAGCTCCTCGCGCATGAACCGCTGGTACTCGGCGTCGTGCTCGGCGTGTTCCTCGAGGTGATAGGCGGTCGGGAACACTCGCTTCAGCGCTGGGTGATCGGAGGGCCCCAGCAGCAACGAACGCATCTCGTCGAGCAGGTGCCGCACCACCTCACGTTCGCGGTCGTCGATGTTGATGCGGAATCCGTGCTTGGTGCGCTCCACAGGTGGGCGGAACTGCCAGCGGGCCACCGTCAGTCGTCCTGCTGCATGGTGGCCCACAGACCATGTTCGTGCAGCCGGAAGACGTCGAGCTCGGCCTTTTCGCGATTGCCGTTGCTGACGGCGGCGCGGCCCTTGTGGTGCACATCGAGCATCAGCTCGGTCGCCTTCTCGAGCGAGTAGCCGAACAGCTTCTGCAGCACGAACGTGACGTAGCTCATCAGGTTGATCGGATCGTTCCACACGAGCACCACCCACGGGCGATCGGGATCGATCGTCTCGTCGGTCGTCGGCTGGTCGACGATCGAAGGGGACGGGGCAACCGGCATGTCTCCAGTTTGCCTCGGTCTCGCCCCGTCCCACCGCGTCTCGCCGCGTCTCGTTCGGGTCGAGGGCGCGTCTCGTTCGGGTCGAGGGCGGGTCGAGGGCGGGTCGAGGGCGGCGATCGCTCCGAACGCGAGCAGCGGCCTTCCCCGGTTGGTTGTGCTTCCCGCCGACCCGTACGATGCATCCTCAATGGCTGTCGGCGCCCGCCCCCTCGTTCCCTCTCGGTTGGCGCCGGGTGGTGTGGTGCACGGTTCCACGCGCACGCCCACCACCAAGGTCCAGGGCTACGTCGCCCTGGCGAAGCTCCGCGTCGTCGAGTTGCTGCTCGTCACCACGGTGCCCACGATGGTGCTCGCCGAGCGCGGCTGGCCGAGCACGTGGCTGGTCATCGTCACGCTCTTCGGCGGAACACTCGCCGCGGCGGGGGCGAACGCGATCAACATGGTGGTCGACCGCGACATCGATGCGCTGATGGCGCGCACCGCCGGACGCCCACTGGTCACGGGCCTGATCACCCCACGGGCCGCGATGGTGTTCGCGCTCGCTCTCGAGACGCTTGCGTTCGGAGTGCTCTGGTGGGGAGCCAACCTGCTCTCTGCCTGCCTCACCCTCAGCGCCACCCTCTTCTACGTCTTCGTGTACACGATCTGGCTGAAGCGCACCAGCAAGCAGAACATCGTGATCGGAGGCGCGGCGGGCGCAGTGCCCGTGCTCGTGGGCTGGTCAGCGGTCACCAACACGGTCAGCTGGACCGCCGTCATGCTCTTCGTGCTGATGTTCCTGTGGACACCGCCTCACTTCTGGGCGCTGGCGATCCGCCACATCGACGAGTACCGAGCGGCCGGGGTGCCGATGTTGCCCGTGGTGGTGCCGATGGAGCAGGCGATCAAGAACATGGTGGTGTACACCGTTCTGATGGTGCTCACCAGCATCGCGCTGGTCCCCGTGGCCGATCTCGGCTGGATCTACGGGATCACGGCGGTGGTCGCCGGAGCCGGCTTCACGTGGAGCACCGTCGACCTGGGACGCCGGCCCAGTCCACAGCGGTCGATGCGAGTGTTCGCCTACTCGATCACCTATGTGTCTGTGCTGTTCGCGGCGATCACCGTCGACGTGCTCGTGCGCTCCGGCGTCTGAGCCCGCCGAGACCTTCGGCCTCCCTTGCGGACCGTCGAGCGTGACGCGCGCACATGATTTCCGTCGCGGACCCGCCCTGTGGGTAATCTCGCTCCAGCAATCCTCACCATGCGATCGGCGTCTGTCGAATCCGGTCGTCCACCAGCGCACAAGACACCAGGCCGACCTGCGCGGCCTGAGACGAATCGAGCTCGTTGCACATGACCACCATCGATCCCACCGTTGCCGGAGCCAGCGTCGACCACGTCGACGCCCACTCCGGTGAACGCGCCGATGGCCTCCTGACTTCGGTGGCCGACTGGATCACGACGACCGACCACAAGAAGATCGGCCGCCTCTTCATCGGAGCCTCGTTGCTGCTCCTGCTGGCCATCACCACGATCGGCGCTCTGCTGGGGATCGAGCGCATCGACGGGACCGACGACCTGCTCGACGCCGGCGCGCTGCCCCAGCTGTTCTCGCTGTTCCGTCTGGTGCTCACCTTCGGTGTGGTGGTGCCGTTCGGCATCGGGCTGTCGATCGCTGTCGTTCCGCTCCAGCTCGGTGCTCGGTCGCTGGCCTTCCCCCGCCTGGCCGCCGCAGGGTTCTGGGCGTGGTTGCTGGGCACGGGCATGGTGATCGGTTCGATCATCGCCAACGGGGGTCCCGGTGGCGGCGACGAGAAGATGGTGCAGTTGTTCCTTGTCTCGATGGCACTCGCCGTCGTCGGTCTCGTCGCCGCAGCCGGCTCGGTGGCCGTGTCGGTCCTCACCACTCGCGCGCCTGGCATGAACATGCGTCGGGTGCCGCTGTACGCGTGGTCTGCGCTCGTCCACTCGCTCGGTCTCGTGCTCGCTCTGCCGGTGCTCTTCGGCGTGATCGTCCTGTTGTTCATCGATCACAAGTACGCCCGCACCACCTTCGGTGGCAATGTCGGCATCGCCGAATGGCTGCGCGTGTCGGCATCGCAGCCGGCCACGCTGCTCTACGCAGTGCCCGCGCTCGGCCTGGCGCTCGAAACCGTCGCGACCGCGACGCGCAAGCGGCTCCCGATGCGGGGCGTCGGCCTCATCGGCATCGGTCTGGTGGGCACAGCGCTGTTTGCCGGTGTCGCCCAAGTGGACGCGTCGCTGTCGCGTGACATCGTCGACATGCAGCTCGGCGATGCCCTGCGCGAGATCGTGCCCTTCGCCCTGCTGAACCTTCTTCCGCTGCTCGGCGGCGTGGTCGTCGTGCTGATGTTCCTGCTCGCGGCGGCCGGTCGTCCGCGCGTCCAGTCGCCGATGTTGTTCGGTTTCTTCGGTGCGGGCATGGTGCTGGTCGGCGCGGTCGGCAACGCGGTGGCTCACATCGGCGACGCCCAGCTGACCGGCACCGTGTTCGAAGAGGGTGCCTGGATCTACGTCTGCTACGGCACGGTGCTCGCGATGATGGGAGGGATCGTGTACTGGGGTCCCAAGATCTGGGGGCGCAGCATCGACGACAAGAAGGCGCTCCCGCTGGCGCTGCTCGGAGTGCTGGCCACGATCCTTGCCTCGTTGCCGTACTACATCGCCGGTTTCGCCGACCAGCCCGCGGCGGGAACGTTGTTCGACTACAGCGGTCCGTCCGAACTGTGGAACACCTTGGTGGCGATCGGGCATGGTCTGATGGCGCTCACCGTGTTGGCCTTCGTCGGCCTGGCCATCCAGTCCTTCACCAAGGGCGCTCTCGCAGGCGACGACCCGTGGGATGGCCAGACCCTCGAGTGGGCGACGTCGTCGCCTGCGCCAGGTGACAACTTCGCCGACATCCACATCATCTCGTCAGCCGAACCGTTGCTCGACCTGAAGCCCGATCGATCGGAAGGAGCCGCCTGATGTATGCACTCCCTGCTGCACCGCCGCCGGCGCCGCGCCGTCAGCTGTTCGTCGGCACTGCCCTGGCGTGCGCGGCCGGCACCACCTTGTTCGGTGGCCTGATCGCCGTCTACATCCGCTTCCGCCAGGAGGCGCTGTCGGTCGCCGGTGCCGAGTGGAAGCCGACCGACGTGAAGGTGCCCGATGTGCCCACGAACGTGATGCTCCTCGCATTCTTGTTCATCGGGATCTTCGCTCAGTGGGCGGTGTACGCCGCCCGTCGCGAGCACCGCACCAACACAGCGCTCGCCCTCGGGCTGGTCGCATTGCTCGGCCTCGCTGTCATCAACTCGCAAGCGTTCGTGTATCGCCAGATGGGCGCGGCACTTCGCGACGGGCCGTATCAGACGATGTTCTACGCACTCACCGGCACATTCGTGGCGTTGATGATCGTGGGACTTGCGTTCACCGCCGTCGCCGCACTGCGCTACCTCGGCGGGCGCACGAGCGAGCGCGAGATCATCTCCGCGCACGCCATGTACTGGTACTTCCTCAGCGCGATGTATGTCGCACTGTGGTTCGTCGTCTACATCACGAAGTGATCGGGTAGGGCACGCATGTTCACCACGGGTTCCAAACTCTTCATCGGCGGCACC
>JAYSLK010000736.1:0-2487 GCA_043725585.1 Actinomycetota bacterium | reverse complement strand
GCGGAGCCGTCGGGTCGTCCTCGCCGCGACCGTACGGACTGGGCATCCAGTCGATGGCCGACAGGAAGCAGAAGTAGTGGAACCCGTCGTCGCGAAGTGCGCGTCCGGCATCGCGCCATGCATCGGTGGCAACCCGCACCCAGAGATCGGTGTTCGGGACGAGCTTCACGTCGATGAGTTGCTCGCCGAGCGCGGCACGGAGGTTGGCGACGACGCCCTCGCGGAGCGTGTCGCTCGCGAGTGCCGGGGTCTCAGCAGCGTTGGTGCTGTCACTCAATGGGGCCACCGCCGACCACGATCGGATCCTTGACAAGCGCCTTGTAGCCCTCGCCACGCCAGCGCGCACCCATGTCTTCGTTCTTGATGCGCTGCTGCAGCAGGACGACGCCCTCGAGCAGGGCCTCGGGTCGGGGTGGGCAACCGGGCACGTAGACGTCGACCGGGATGATCTGGTCGACACCCTTCGTGACCGAGTAGCTGTCCCAGTACGGGCCACCGCAGTTTGCGCACGAACCCATCGAGATCACGTACTTCGGCTCGGGCATCTGCTCGTACAGGCGCTTGATCGCCGGCGCCATCTTGTCGGTGACGGTGCCCGAGATGACGACGAGATCGGCCTGACGAGGGCTGGCGGGCAGCGGAATGACGCCGAGCCGCATCACGTCGTACCGGGGAGACCCGAAGGCTGCACCCATCTCGATCGCGCAGCATGCAAGGCCCCATTGGTACACCCAGAGGCTGTAGGAACGACCCATGTTGAACAGGGACGTCAGTGGTTTGGGCATCCTGCCCTTGTCGACAAATCCCATGTGATCACACCCAGCGCAAGACGCCCTTGCGCCACGCGTACACGAGGCCAAGGAGCAGGACGAAGACGAAGATACCCATCTCGACGAGGCCGAACGTGCCATAGCGTTCGAGCTGAGTGGCCCAGGGGAAGATGAAGACCGCTTCCACGTCGAACACCACGAACAGCAAGGCGAAGATGTAGTAGCGAACCTGGCTCTGCGACCAACCGTCGCCAACGGGATCGACGCCACTCTCGTAGGCGATCAGCTTCTGGGGTGTGGGCTTGTTCGGGCGGACCAACGCCGAGATCCCCAGCAGTAGCCCAGCCAGCAAGAGGGCGATCGCCCCGAACCAGACCACGGTGAGGTAGTCGCGAAGAAACTCTGACATCAACGGCGACGCTACTACGCCGCGTGAATCCGCCAACAAACCCTACGGTCGGCGGCTCCGCCCCCGACTGCCCCCGCCCCCCGAACGAGCCGACGCAGACGTCGTCACCCGGCTCGCCGTGGACAGCCGCCTCAGGTGGGTGGCAGCGACTGAGTGGCGTCGAGCCAGCCGGAAATGCCGGCAGCGACCTTGTCGCGGGGGATGCTCGCACCACCCCCGCCGTAGGTGGCACCCGACCGCGGCGGCATGCCGCGGCGCTCGCGGGCATATCCGACCGCTTCGTGCAGGTCGGCGGCGAAGCGATCGATGACGCCGGGCAAGGTGTTCGGTCGGGTGATGCAGAAGTGCACCGCCGGCGGGAGCTGCAGGCCGTTCATCCGCCACTGCTTCGCGGCGAGCGCGTCGTTGACGTGGAAGATGTCGATCGGCTCGTCCCCCAGCACTTCGCCGGTCGCGGCCGCGAAGGCGACGTTGAACATGGGGTCACCGAGCACACGCAGCTCGGGGTGCTCGCCGATGATCTCGCGCAGGTGGGCTGCAGTCCTGAAGATGTCGGCGGCGATGGCGAGGTAACCGTCGCGGCCGAGCGTGACCATCGCGGCCCATGCGGCGGCGATGATCCCGCCGGAGCGGGAGCCGCTCATGCCGGGCGAGGTGTAGTTGCCACCTTCCCAGTCGGCCTTGATGAAGTACTGCCTGCGTCGCAGTTCGGGCGTCCGATACAGCAGCACACTCGAACCCTTGAGACCGAAGCCGTACTTGTGGGTGTCGGCGCTGATCGACGTGACGCCGGGGTGGCGGAAGTCGAACACCGGCACGCGCGCCCCCAGCTCCTCGCCCCAGCAGAGGATGAAGCTTCCGAGGCAGCCGTCGACGTGCAGGTTGATGCCTCGCTCGACCGCGAGGTTGCTCAGCTCACCGATCGGGTCGATCAGACCGTGTGGATAGGTGCCCGCCGAACCCACGAGCGCGACCGTGTTCTCGTCGACCAGCGAGCGCACCGAGGCCATGTCGGCGACGAACTGATCGGTCACCGCAGCTGGACGCACCTCGATGCCGAAGTAATGGGCTCCTTTGTGCAGCGCAGGATGCGCGGTGGTGGGCAACACCAGGTTCGGCCGCATGATCCCGCGGTCGCGACCCCATTCGCGGTAGACGAGCAATGGGTTCATGAGGCTCTCGGTGCCACCGCTGGTGAGGACGCCGCATGGCTCGGGAGCGTGCATCAGCGCCGCGGTCATCGCGATGATCTCGCCCTCGAAACGCGTCGCGCTCGGGTACATGTCGCGCTGGATCACGTTGGCATGG
>JAYSLK010000735.1:0-3794 GCA_043725585.1 Actinomycetota bacterium | reverse complement strand
CCCGTTGCCACCAACATCGAAAGACCCGGTGACAACCCGAGCAGTCGGCCGAGCAGTCGCGTGCCGATGAACGTGACGATCACGACCATCACGACCACCGCGAGCAACCGCGGGCCGAGACCGACGATGTCCCCGATCGCGAGACGCAGGCCGAGCACCACGATGCCCACCCGCAACACATGCCGTCCGGCGAAGCGCAGCCCGACTGGCGGACCGCCGCTGCGCGACCGGAGGTTCCCGATCACCACGCCCACGAGGACGGCGACCACGTGCGCCGAGACCGACGGGCGCCATTCGTGCACCGCCATGCCCACCACAGCGCCGCCAGCGGCGAGCGAGAGGCCCACCACCATCGAGTTGTGGCTCGTCGACCCCGAGGGCAGCCGCCGACCACGGTCGATGGCAGGCACGACGGTGGTCACGTCCACATGGTGAACGGTCTCCCGGGTGCCGTGAACCCCGAGATCTCCTGGATGCCATAGGCTGCGCCTATGGCTAGCGTGTCACCGAGCATCGTGCGCATCGATGACCTCGTTGGTCTCGAACTGTTCATCGACACGATCAGATTCGGCAGCATCTCGGCTGCCGCCCGCCACCATCGGCTGTCACAACCATCGGCGACAGAACGTCTCCGGCAGCTGGAACGGCGGTTGGGCGTCGAACTGCTCCGTCGCGGCCCGAGCGGGTCGGTGCCCACGCCGGAAGGCCACGCGGTCGCGGAATGGGCCCACGAAGTGCTGGGCGCGATCGACCGGCTCGCTGCGGGTGTGGGCGCGCTGCGCCACAGCGCCGAACGGCATCCGCTGCGGATCATGGCCAGCCTCACGGTGGCCGAGTACGTGCTCCCCCGCTGGCTCCACGCCCATCGTGCAACCGGTGGTGTGCCGGTCGATCTCGCCGTCGGGAACTCCGTGGCGGTCGCTCGCGCAGTCGGCGCCGGCCAGGTGCTGCTCGGTTTCGTCGAGTCGCCCCGACGGTTTCCCGGTCTGTCGTCCGCGATCGTCGGTGGCGACGCCCTCACGGTGGTCGTCTCGCCGGATCATCCATGGGCCAGGCGCCGCACACCGCTGTCTCCTTCGGACGTGGCATCCGCACCGCTGCTCCTGCGGGAACAGGGTTCGGGCACACGCGATGCATTCGAGGCGGCGGTCGCGGCCGTCGGTCTCGAGCTGGCCGAACCCTTGGCCGTGTTGGCATCGACTACCACGTTGAAGGCCGCGGCCATGGCCGGGGATGGGGCGTGCGTGCTCAGCGAGCTGGCCGTCGCGGGCGAGATCGCTGCCGGTTCGTTGGTGGCGGTGCCGGTTGCTGGACTCGAGTTGCGCCGTGAGTTCCGTGCGTTGTGGCGCCCAGCTGATGCCGATGCCGAGGTGCACCGCTTCGTCCGCTTGGCTCGTTCGTCGGAGTCACCGTGATCGGCGACGGCCGGCCCACGTGGAACACCGACGACTCGCTCGTGGCGCGGTTGCGCAGCGGTGAACGGCTGATCGTCCACTGTGCGGCGGGCATCGGTCGCGCCGGCACCACCGCCGTCGCGATCCTGGTCCTGTCGGGTTGGCCGCTCCCCGACGCACTCGCCCACGTCCGCGCCCATCGCCCGATGGCCGGGCCAGAAGCAGGCAGCCAGCTGGAACTGCTTCGGCGACTCGCCGATGGATGAGATGTCAACCCGGAAGGTCAACCCAGAAGGTCAACCCAGAAGGTCACGGACGACGTCGAGCCACAGGTTCGTCGTCAACCGGAGCGACTCCACGTCGATCCGCTCGTCGTTGCCGTGAAAGCGACGGCCGAAGTCGGCTGGATCGAGGTCGGGGCTGAACAACCCAGCGCCGTACGACACCGAACCCATCGCTCGGTAGACGCGCGAGTCGGTGAATCCGACGACGAGCTGAGGGGTGGGCCGAGCCGTGGGCAAGGGCTTGGCGATCGACCGTTCGAGCGCATCCCACAGGGGCGTGTCGACTCTGCTGATCGTCGCGGGGTCGTTCATCACCACGTGCACCTCCACGCGGTCGTACAGATCGCCGAGCGCAGCTCGCAGGTGCGCGTCGACGTCGTCGCGATCCTCACCGGGCAGGGTGCGAACGTCGACGCCGATGTCGACGCAGTCGGGGATCACGTTGGTCTTCATCCGCGTCACCGACCCGTCCTCTTGCATGCCCGGTTCGATGGTGTTGCAACTGAACGTCGTGTGGGTGCACGCGTGCAGGTGGGCCCCAGGGCCGGGTACCGGCAGGGCGTCGAGGAACGCATCGATCTGTTCAGGGTCGAGCAGCGCGGCGCGAGCCGCTCCGTCGACGCCGAGGGTGTCGACGCGTGTGCGCCACAACTCATGGAAGCGCGGCGCCGGCCGGTACTCGCCGAGCCGCTGGATGACGGCCGCAGCCGTCATCAGCGCATTGTTCGCCTTGAACGGTGTCGACCCGTGGCCGGGCGTGCCGCGCACCCGCAGCCTGCGCCATGCGACGCCCTTCTCGCCCACGTTCACGCTGATCCAGGGCTGCTCCTTGGGCCCCGAGTGCAAGCCACCGTTCTCGGTGAGCACGTAGTCGGCGTACACCGAGTCGCGTTCGTGATCGGCCATCCACTGCATGCCGTGAGCACTGCCCGATTCCTCGTCGGCGACGGCCACGTAGACGAGGTCGCCACGCGGCCGGAACCGTGAACGAGCGAGGTGTCGAAACGCGACCGCCATCGACGACGTGAGGTTCAACATGTCGACCGCACCGCGACCCCACACCTCGCCGTCGACCAGTTCGCCTCCGAAGGGATCGCGGGTCCAGCCCTCACGGTTCACCGGCACGACATCGGTGTGACCCATCAGGCACAGGCTCGGCGCACTCGGATCGGTGCCTTCGATGCGAGCCACCAGCGTGGTCCGGCCCGGCGTCGGCTCGTAGGTCTGCAGGTCGAGACCGGTGCCGCCGAGGAACTGTTGCAGCACGTCGCTGTTTCGCACCTCGTGGCCGGACGAGGCCGTGCCGTCGTTCACGCACTCGTTGCGGATCATGGTCTGCAAGAGCTCGACCGTCTGACCCGTCAGGCCATCCAGCAACGTGCCGTCGCTCATCGTTTCGAGTTCCTCACGAACCGAGTCGCGAGGCGCGCAGGGCGGAGCGGCGCATCTTGCCTGCATCGTCGCGGAGGGCCTCGGAGACGAACTCGAACGTGCGCGGGATCTTGTAGACGACCAGGCGTTCGGCCAGGAACTCGCGCAGCTGGGCCTCGGTCACGTCGCCCTCGTCGGCTTCGACGATCGCGTGGACGGTGTTGCCCTTGTCCTCGTCGGGCAGGCCGATGACCGCGACGGAACGCACAGCGGGATGCTCCTGGATCGCGAATTCCACCTCCGCCGGGTAGATGTTCGCGCCACCTGACAGGATCATGTCGGTGGCACGGTCGCCGAGGTACAGATAACCGTCTTCGTCGAGCCAGCCCATGTCGCCCAGCGACTCCCAGCCGCCCTCTCGTGCACGCGGTTCGGCACCGACGTAGCGATAGGACGGAGTGTCCCGCACATTGCGCAGCCACACCTCGCCCATCTCTCGTGGCGGCAGTTCGTTGCCATCGGCATCGGCGATCTGCACCGTGCCCGGCGCCGGGCGTCCGACCGAGCCTCGATGAGCGAGCCATTCACCTCCGGTGATGACGGTGGAGGTCTGACCCTCGGTGCCGCCGTACAGCTCGAAGATCCGTTCCGGCCCGAGCCAGTCGATCCACACCTGCTTCAACCATTCCGGGCACGGTTCCGCGAGGTGCCACAGCACCTTCAGGCTGCTCAGGTCGTAGCCCAT
>JAYSLK010000734.1:0-2233 GCA_043725585.1 Actinomycetota bacterium | reverse complement strand
GGGACGCTCGGTCGACTGGAAGAACCGTGGCCCGTCGTGCAGCCGACGACCATCGACCTGCCGCGTGACGCGCGGATGCTCGATCGGCTGATGTGGGCGGTTCAGACCAGCGCATCGACCGACCCCGATCGACGCGGCCGCGACATCACCGGCGTCGGGCAGCGGATGATCGGCGCGATGATCGAGGCGTTGCCGATCGCAGGAGACGGCCGCACGCCGCGCCTGCACCTCCCCGAGAGAAGCCCCTTGCGCGGCACCATCGCGGGTCGGCTGTGGGCGCGTCTCGCCTCGGGCAGGCCCCCGGCCGGCGGCGTGCGTGCGCTGAATGCAGCGCTGGTGCTGTTGGCCGATCACGAGCTGGCCGCGAGCACGTTGGCGGTGCGGGTCGCCGCGAGCACGCGCGCCGATCCGTACGCGGCGGTGACGGCAGGCCTGGCCACGCTCAGCGGCCCGTACCACGGGGCCGCCAGCCGTCTCGCTCGACGAGTGATCGATCGGGCGCTGTCGACGAGCAGCGACGTCGCGCTGGCCGATGCGAACGCGCGCTACGGCCTGTCTCCAGGCTTCGGCCATCCCCTGTACGAACGGGGCGACCCCCGGGCACGAGTGCTCCTCGAACTGGTGCGCGAGGGGTGGCCAGGGAGCCGGCGGCTCGCTCATGTCGACTCGCTCATCGCCGCCGCCCGGCGGCACGGAGAACTCCCGAACATCGATGTCGCGCTGGCGGCGCTCGGTCATGTGGCCGACATCGACCCCGACGCGGGCGAGGCGATCTTCGCGATCGCCCGCACGGTCGGCTGGCTGGCCCACGCGTTCGAGGAGTACGACGAACCGGTTTTGCGGTTCCGCCCGAGGGCGCAGTACCGCGGGGTGTGATCGCGGGTGTGATCGGAGACCCGTGACCCCACAGCGGCCGTCACCGCCGACCCGACTCAGGTCGACGGCGGGCGGGGTGCCTCGCGCTCGAGGCCCAGCATCAGATCGAGGTGGATGGCATCCATCTCCCGTTGATCGCGTCGACCGATGTGCAACAGCATCGCCGAGCCCAGCACCGCCATCGCTGCGATGCCGAGGAGCAGCTTCCACGCCGACACCTGCTCCGCGAGCGCGATCGGGTTGGGGATGATCTCGGGCCGTTGTGCGGGGGCCGCCACAGGCGAGGTGCCGACACCCGTCGGGCGCAGACCGGTCGCGGGCCGGGGCGTGACGGAGGGCCTCGCGCTCGGGCTCGAGGGATTCGGCACGCCGGCGGGTACGACAGCAGGAACGACAGCAGGAACGACAGCAGGTACGACGACCGGCGCGGCCGAAGGGAGCGCTGCGGGAGCCGACGATGGCAGCGCACGGGGCGACGCGCTCGGGCGTGCCGCCGTGCCAGCAGGTCGAACGACGACCGGGCTGGAGTCGACGAGAGGCAGAGGGGGCGGAGCCGACGTTGCGAGGGCGCTGGTGCTCGGCGTGGGCTCGGCCACCACCGTGGTGGGGGGCACGACATCACTCGTCGGCGGAGTTGTTTCGACCGTGGTGGGCGGAGTGGTTTCGACCGTCGTGCCCGGCGTGGTCGTCGGAGTCGTGCCCGGCGTGGTCGTCGGTGTCGTGTCGGGCACCGACGACGCAGGTGGGGCCGCCGCGAGGGCGATGCTCGGAATCGACACAGCGGCCGCGATTGCGGTCACCAGCACCAGGCAGCGGATCAGACCGCGGGTCAGGTACCGGACCAGGCCGTGGCCCAGGACAGAGCGTCGCCGCAGGCCGGGGCGACGCCGATCACTGGAGCCCGCCGAACACGTCACGTGACCGATATCGACAGATTTGGCGCCTACTTGAGAGATCCGAGACATCTCCCTGACGATTGGGGGTGCTTCCAGAACCCGGCGACGCGGGCCCGAGCCGAGCCCAGCCAGCGCGGGCCCGAGCCCGGCCCAGTCAGCAGAGCCCAGTCAGCCGAGCCCAGTCAGCCGAGCCCAGCCAGCCGAGCCCAGCCAGCCGAGCCCAGTCAGCCGAGCAGTGCCGGCGCCAGGCGGCGCCACTGTGCTTCTGGCATGGCCATGCCGTCTTGCAGCACCTGCACGCACACGTGGTCGGCGCCGGCTGCGTGATGTTCTGCCACTCGCGCGGCGATCTGGCCCTCGGAGCCCCACGCGACGATCGCGTCGACCAGGCGATCGCTGCCGCCGTCGGTGAAGTCGCTGTCGCCGAAACCCAACCGGCGCAGGTTGTTCAGGTAGTTGGG
>JAYSLK010000733.1:0-8228 GCA_043725585.1 Actinomycetota bacterium | reverse complement strand
GCGCACCGTCTGTTCACCGGCGGCGGCGATCGCAGTACCGGCCGCACCCACCGCCACGACGGCCGCGAGCAGCGCCGCGGCGCGGGCTCGGTGGCGGCCAAGGCTGCGCGCTGCCAGCATCGGCACCCCGCGACGGCGCGCGCCAGCCCGCGCGATCGCATCCACCAGCAGCGGGCACAGGCAGCACACGCCGGCGAGCACCGCAATTCCGGCGAGCGCAGCGACGATGGCCGGGAACGTGAAGTCGCCGCCACCATCGTGGGCACCTCTGGCCGACACGGTCGCCATGAAGATCATCAACAGACCTCCGGCCACCAGCGCCACACCCGTCGACAGCTGACGCCGGCGCACCGGTGGCACGGGGCGGCGGCCGCCGAGCGCGGACAGCACCGACATCGAGGACATCGAGGACATCGATCGGGTGGGCACGATGGCGGCGACCGTCGCGACCGCGACTGCGGTGAGCGCGATGATCGCCCAGTCGCCCGGGAACCATGCGATCCGGCCATCGTTGCGGATTCGCTCGGCGAACAAGCCCACGATGCCCAGGCCGCCCAGAACGCCGACGGCGGCTCCGACCACACCGGTCCACGTGCCCTGCAGGGCAAGGAAACGGCGCAGCACCACCGGGTCTGCACCGGTGGCACTGAGTTGACCGATGGTGACCAGTTGCCGGCGACCGCTGACCGCGAACGCCGCAGCGACCACGAGACCGAGCACGCCCATCAGCAACACGCCGAACAGCCACCCCAGGAACAGCGCTCCTGGTTCGGACTCGACGACGTTCTGAGCACGCAGGTCGATGCCCAAGGTCGTCACCTCGCCGACGGGAACATTCGGGTCTCGAACGTCGACCGGGACTGCGACTTCGATGATCGGGAACGTTGGCTGGGGTGGCGTCGGTGTGCCTGAGCCCGCCGACGCGACCTGGGCCGCGAGCGACGGGTGCTTCACCAGCACCTCGGTGCCGATTCTCTCGGGGCGGAGCACCGACAGATCGAACCCGGGCGCGATCATCGCGGGGAAGCCGTTCACGTTGCCGATCTCACCGAGACCGACGACTGTGAAGGTCTGTGCCGGTCGCACGAAGGTCAGTTCGTCGCCGATGCTGACCTCGAAGTCGTCGGCGAGTTCCGGGTCGAGCACGATCTCCAAAGTTCCTTCGGGGTACCGGCCCGTCAGGTTGCGCACGGTGCCGGCGTTCAGCGGGTCGCCCATGTCGCGCGTGATGACCGTGGTCTCGACGAGCCGATCGGGACGGGCCGCCGACCGCAGGGGGACATAGGCGAACGTCGACCACGCCCAGTCCGTCCCCGCTGGGAACTGCGCCTCGATCGTGGTGCGCGGAACCCCGCCCGGCCCCCCGTCGAGTCGAGCGTCGGCGGTGCCGAAGCGCAGCGCAAGGTCCGGAGGCAAACGATCGCTGCGGTAGGCACCGTCGGCAACCACCAGCGCGGCGACGGGCACCGCGATCAGCAGCACCGACAACGCGGTACGCCAGGGGCGACGGCGCATCTCGCGTCGAGCAAGACGGGCTGCGGTGCGCCAGCGACCGACATGGGCCCCCAGCGACAGCGGCAGGGTCGCGACGACGGGGGCGTCGAGATCGTCGACGTCGAGGCGGTCGAGCACGTCGGTCACCGCACCGCTCCCGTTCCCGTACCCGCGCCGACGGGTCGCGCCGTGTCGTCGACGATCCGACCATCGCGCAGGAACACCACCCGATCGGCCCAACTGGCGAATCGAGGCTCGTGGGTGACCAGCACGACGGCGGTGCCGCATGACGCAGGCAAACCGGCGAGCAGCTCGATCACCGCATCGCTGGTCACGGTGTCGAGCGACCCGGTCGGCTCGTCGGCCAGCAGCACGCTGCGTTCGCCGACGATCGCCCTTGCGATGGCGATGCGTTGCTGCTGGCCACCCGAGAAATCGTCGGGATAGCGATCGACCCGATGATCGAGACCGACGGCAGCGAGCGCCTCGCGAGCACGGCTGCGCGCCGCCTTCGCGCCCACTCCTTCCAGCTCCAGCGGCAACGACACGTTCTCCAGCGCGGTCAACGAGGCGAGCAGGTTGAGCCGCTGGAACACGTACCCGACCTCTCTGCGCCGCAACGCTGCTCGGTCGGTGATGCTCATGTCGGCGACGTCGCGGCCGGCCACGTAAACGCGACCGGCGCTGGCGTCTTCCATGCCCCCGGCGAGGTGCAGCAGCGTGCTCTTACCGCAGCCGCTAGGGCCCATGATTGCGACGAACTCACCAGGTTCGACGCGCAACGACACGCCGCTGAGGGCGCGCACCTCGTTCGATCCGGCACCGAAGCTCTTCACGACATCGAAGAACTCGACGGCTGCATGCCCGGCGGACGTGTTCGTGGGTTCGACGTTCATCGTGATGCCTTTCGGTTGACGGCTTGGCTACCCGGGGTTGCGTTGGTCGACGGGGTGTGCGAGGTCGTGATGCGCCGGTGGAGGTGCTCTTCACACGTATCGAGCCAGCGAAGATCCGCTTCGGCTCGGGCCACCAGCGCATCGGTCACCAGGCGAGCGGCAAGCGTTTCGTCGCCGATGGCGCGACGCTCGCGCCGCTTTGCCTGCAACAGCGTGAGCAGCACCGTGCGTTGGTGCGTGATCACGCGGATCGCATGGTCGGCACCGCGCTCGATCGCCATCAACACCTTCAGCATCAGTTCGTCTCGAGGCGGCGGGTCGTCGGACGGCACCGCCTCCCACCACTCGCCAAGCGCCGCGACGCCGTCGACGGTGATCGCGTAGGTCTTCTGCGCAGGAGCGACGTCACCCTCCACGCCGCGCACCTCCACCAGGCCGTCACGCTCGAGTCGGTCGAGGGTGGTGTACACCTGGCCGACGTTCAGCGGCCACACACCGCCCGTCGCCGCCTCGAACTCGGTCTTCAGTTGATAGCCGTAGCGGGGCCCCTCATGGAGCAGCGCCAGGAGTCCTTCTCTGACTGCCATACATACCGAGTATGCTACATACTCAGTATGCCGTCAACCCCACCCAATTGCGATGAGGGATGAGTGCCCGTAGAGCGCTCATCTCTCATCGCCCCGCCACGCGTTCGCGGGGCGATGAGAGATGGGGGCGGCACCGGCACTCATCCCTCATCGCGAATGGGTGGGGGTACGGTGAGGCGGTGACGTATCGGTTCCGGGCCGAGCTGTGGGTGTACCAGGGACAGAACCCGTGGTACTTCGTGACGCTGCCGTTCGACCACGCCGACGAGATCGACGAGATCACCAGTACGAGTTCCACCCAGCGCGGCTTCGGATCGGTGCGGGTGAAGGTGACGGTCGGGCGAACCAGTTGGCACACGTCGATCTTTCCCGACAGCAAGAACAAGTCGTACGTGCTCCCCGTGAAGAAACAGGTGCGCGTGGTGGAAGGGCTCGTAGAGGGATCCCCCGTCGATGTCGAGATCGAACTGGTCGACGTCTCGGGCTGACCTGGCAGGCGAGTCGCTGTCCGGCTCGCAGGGACTCCGGCGGCATGCCTAGGGTCCGCGCGGCAACAACCCACCTCGGAGGCACCATGAAGTTCGGATTGGCATTTGCGAGCAGCATCGCCATCGACGGTGAGGCGGCGCTCGACATCTGCAGGCGAGCCGAGGTTGCCGGCTTCGAGTCGATCTGGGGCGGCGAACACGTCGTGCTGCCCACCACCATCGAGTCCCCCTATCCCTACACCGCCGACGGCAAGATCCCCGCCGAGCCCGACACACCGATCCCCGATCCGCTCATCTGGCTGGCCTTCGCTGCCGCCGCCGCACCCACGCTGCGGCTCGGCACTTGCATCCTCATCGTCCCCCAACGCAATCCACTCGTGCTGGCGAAAGAACTCGCCACGCTCGATCGGTTGTCAGGAGGCCGGGTGGAACTCGGGCTCGGCGTCGGCTGGATGAAAGAGGAGTTCGACGCGCTCGGGGTGTCGTGGGAACGGCGCGGCGCTCGCAACGACGAGTACGTCGCCGCGATGCGTGCCCTGTGGGCCGGTCCGCATGCCGAGTTCCACGGCGACTTCGTCGATTTCCCGCCGGTCACGTGCAGCCCGAGGCCGGTGCAGTCCTCGATCCCGATCCTGGTGGGTGGCGACACCGACGCTGCCATCAAACGTGCGGTCAGAATCGCCGACGGCTACTTCCCTGGCGAAGGTGACGCCGAGCGTCTGGGCGCACTGATCGCACGGCTCCGCGCCGCTGCCGACGCCGGCGGGCGCGACCCTGACAGCATCGAGGTGAACGCGATGTTCGGCGTGCAGATGGCAGACCCGATCGCCGGCGTCGAGCAACTCGCTGCGCTCGGTGTGGGGCGTGTGATGATCCCCGCGTTCTTCTTCGCCGGTCCGGGTGGCCTCGACCGTCTCAGCGAGTTCGGTGAACGCGTCATCCTCCCGGCCCTCACCTGAACACCGACACCTGAACATCGGCCTCACGGGCCGTCCGATCATCGAGATCCATTTCAAACGAGGAGCAAGTCGTGCACAGTTTCGATCTGAAGGGCAAGGTGGCCGTCGTCACCGGGGGCGGCCAAGGAATCGGCGAAGGCATCGCCAAGACCTATGCCGGGGCAGGCGCGTCGGTTGTGGTCGCAGCTCGGCACGTCGACCGCATCCAACGGGTCACCGACGAGATCGTCGCGGCCGGCGGCACGGCGATCGCCGTGGCCACCGACGTCACCGACCGCGCTGCGCTCGAGGCACTGGCCGACGCAGCGGTGAACACCTTCGGTGGACTCGACATCTGGGTGAACAATGCCGGCGGATCCACGGTTCGCACGCCGTTGCGCCAGCTGTCCGAGGCCGACTGGGATGCCTGCATCCGGCTGAACCTGACAGCTGTGTGGATCGCATCGATGATCGCGGCAGACCGGATGACCAATGGCGGCACGATCATCAACGTCACCTCCCCAGCGGCCACACGGGGCGTGCCCGGCAGTGGTCACTACGGTGCTGCCAAAGCCGGCGTGAACTCGCTGACGATGACCATGGCCTTGGAGCTGGCTCCGACGATTCGGGTGAACGGCGTCGCCCCGGGCTACGTGCCCACCGAGGTGATGATGACCGCGCTCGACATGGACGTGCCCGATCTGGAGAAGCTGGCTCAGGCCCGGATCCCACTCAAGCGGTTGGGCACTCCCGACGACATCGCCGCGGCGGCGCTGTACCTGGCGTGCGACGGTGGCGCCTGGGTGACCGGCCAGACCATCACGGTCGCCGGCGGTCTCTGACCCGCCTGGGTCCGTGACAGCCCGCGGCAGCAGCCGCACCGCTGCAAGGGCCGCTGTTCCGGGTCGGCCCCGGCCGGGGTCGCGAATCGACCTCCGCCTCAGGTCGCTGTTCACGAACCGCGATCCGGCGCTCCCTGTACACCACGATGGAGGTCGTGGGTCAGCTGCGCGTCGAGGTCGTGTACCGCCGCGAGCACGCGCGCCTGTGGCGATCGTTGTTGGCGTTCACCGGCGACCCCGACGTTGCGAGCGACGCTGAATCCGAAGCATTCGCCCAGGTGCTCCGTCGAGGCGACGCAGTCGAGGATGTGTCGGCGTGGGTGTGGCGTTCCGCGTTCCGCATCGCGCTCGGACTGCTGGGAACGGAGCGATCGCATGCCGATGCCGCCCGCCGTGTGGCGCCCGACGCGCGCATCGAGCCCTCTGTCGCCGAGTTCCTCGCAATGCTCGGCACGCTCAGCGATCAGCAGCGAGCCTGCGTGGTACTGCGCTACACCGGCGGGTTCACGAGCGAGGAGATCGCCGCGATGATCGGCTCCTCGGCCGGCACCGTGAGGGTGCAACTGCACCGCGCCCACGCATCGCTTCGAGCCGAGCTCGACCCGAACGAGATCGAGCGGAGGCTCGGATGACCGACCATCGCCGCGAGATCGAACCGGAGATCGACCCGGTGCTGGCCGGTCGCTTCAGTGCGTTGGCCGCGGTCGGCGTTCCGGAGGTGTGGGCCGATGCGACGGCTCGCAGCCGGGCATCGAAGCCGCTCTCGGACTCGCAGCCCTCGCCGAGCGTCGACGTTGTCGTCACACCGGTCGAACCGCGCCGACGCCGTTCCATCGCCCCGTGGGTCGCTCGCCTTGCGGCCGTGGCCGCCCTGGTCGGCGTCGTCGCTCTCATCGCTGCCGTCCGCCGACCGATCACGCAGGCGCCGGACTCTGCCCCGACGACCACTCAACCGGCGCTCACCATCAGCCCCGCGAGCGTGGTCGTCGACCAGGATCGCTCCACGATCGAGATCGAGGTCGAGATCGCCTATCGAGCCGAGGACGACGACGGATCGGTGCCGAACGCCGTGTACGTGCTCCGAGAAGGTGCTGCCTTCCCAGAGGCGATCGCGTTCACCGGGTGCCTCGCCCGCGACGACGTCCAGACCAAACTCATCCAGCCGTCGTATGCGATCGATTCAGGCTTCACCGAGGCCACCGAGTGCGGCATCGGCAGCATCGCTCTCGCTCCGGGCGACCTATCGACGATCATCATCACCACGACCGCCCTCCCGGCAGGCGCGTACCGAGTTGCGCTCGGCGGCTGGAGCTCCGACCTGTTCGAGGTGGTTGCGCCAGAACCGACGACCACCCTCGCCGAACAGGCGCCCTCCCTTCCCGCACAACAACCGCAGTTCACCGAACTCTCGCTGCAAGAGCTGCCCGACGGGTACTCGTTCGAGTCTGCAGTCCGTGACGACACGGGCGACATCCAGGTGGGCATGGTGAGGTTCGTCGGTCCGGTGGGCCAACCCGACCTGGTGCTCATCGTGCGTGCCATGCCCGATTTCTTCGCGACTCCCATCGAACTGGGCCGTGAGACGTGGCCGGTGAACGGCCGAACGGTCGTCAACGACGGCGAAGGTGACGGAAGATGCCTGCCGGATGTGTGTTCTGTGGGGGTGCAGTGGGACGACACGACGGCCGTGTCGGTGATGTGGTGGGCGCCGGTGGACACTGGGGTCGAGCTTGGCCCCGAGCACACGCACGAGTCGCTCGTGGTGATCGCCGCCACGTTGATGGAGGTGGCGAGCGAGTACTACACCGACGGTTCGATCGCGCCCGACGAGGGATGATCGCTCGACGACGTGAGCGCCGGTGTGCGCTCGCGTGCGGAGGTGCATTGACAGATCGCCGTTCCTCCGCACGTTCGGCACCATGAACTGGATGGGTCCGAGGTCGGGTGGAGTCGGTGTGCTCGATGCACCGACATCGCGGCGCGACCCCCGATCCGCCCGGTCGTGGTTGCCCGTCCGACGCCATCGTCGGCACACGGCCCATGCAGTCAGACTGCCCGCGAGGCCGGCATTCGATGAGGTCGCAGCCGAGGCCACGGCCGCGTTCCGCAGCCAGGCGATCGGCACGCGTTGCGGGAAGGGGCATGACGCAGCAGCCAAGGTGCGAGTGGTGTTCAGCTCTGCTGCGCACATCAGTCGCCCATCGCAGCTCGAGGTGTGGGTGCTGCTCGACGACGTCGACGAGTCGCGGATCCCACCTCGATGGGACCCGACCCAGGTGTTGGCCGACGTGCAGCTGACGGCGTGGGCGCTCGAGTTGCGATCGGCCGCACTCGGGCACCTCATCGCGCTCGACTGGCCCGACGTCGACAGCGTGGTCGTGCGCATCGACGCCGCAGAACGCGTCGAGCGTCGCGGCGGCTGGAGCTACGTCGTCGCCACCGCCGCCTGACGAGCGACCACATCCGTGTCGAGATGGAATCGCCGCCGACATGGAATCGCCGCCGAGACGTCAGCTGTGCATCGTCTGAATGTTCAGGGCACGAACAGGCACTTCCCCGCCGGGCCGGCAGCGGCAAGATCGGCGATCTCGGTCGCCGACAACTCCCGCTCCCACACCGACGGTTCGTCGATGATGCCTTGGTAACGGAACGGATCGCCGAGGCCGCTCTTGCTGCCGATTCGAAACGGAACGCCGCCCGCCGCGTTGAGCGAGCCGCCCTGAGACGCTTTGGAGGCGACGAGTGATCCATCGATGTACAGCTTGATCACCGCCGGCCCCCAGGTGGCCGCGATGTGATGGAAGTTGCCATCGAGGAGCGCGGCAGCCGATGCCCGAAGCTCGTCGGGGCGCTGCCGGGTGAGCTCGTCGGTCTCGAACACGAGGTCGCCGAGGGGTGTCAACGAGAGCGAGTACGAACGCGCCGAGTCGTCGGTGCTCGGGAAGTTCCACCTGCCCATGAGCACCTGCGTCGTGCCAGCCGA
>JAYSLK010000732.1:0-12586 GCA_043725585.1 Actinomycetota bacterium | reverse complement strand
CGCGTCGGCGTGCAGCCTGCTCGACATCGACCTGGTGGTCATCGGTGGATCGGTGGCCCTCGGCTTCGGCGCCACCTTCTTCAACTCGGCGCAGGCAGCGCTCGATCGCCACTCGCGACTCGAGTACATGCGCGGCGCGCGCATCACCCCAGCCCGACTCGGCGACCGCGGACCGCTCGTCGGCGCCGGCGCCGTCGGTCTGCGCGGCGTGCGTCGGAGCAGCAGAGCGGGCGTTCAGTAGTGTCCGCGGCATGGCGAAACTCATCCGGTCTCTCCTCGCGTCCGCACCGCACACGGCACACGATCCCGCGCTGATCGACGACGCCGGCGCGACGTCGTGGTCGCAGCTCGACGCTCGCGTCGACCGCGTGATCCACTCGCTCCGTGACGTCCATGGCGTCCAGGCCGGCGATCGGATCGCTCTGTTGTCGGGCAACCGCCGCGAGGCGTTCGAGGTGCTCATGGCCGCTGCTCACATGGGGATCCAGGTCGTGCCCGTCAACTGGCACTTCGCTGCCGACGAGGTGGAGTACGTCGTTGCCGACTCGGAGTCGAAGCTCGTCATCACCGATCCGACGTACGCGGCCAACGCCGGCGGCGTCGCCGTGCCCGAGTTGAGGTTTGGCGATGGCTACGAGGCCGCACTCGCAGACGCAGCCGAGGGGGAGCCGGACGACCAGACCATGGGCGGCGTGATGTTCTACACGTCGGGCACCACCGGGCGGCCGAAGGGGGTTCGCAACACAGCGTTCGCCGGTGGTGTTCCACCGGAGGTGTACCAGTTGATGGCGGCTGGCATGGTGAACATCGGGTTCCCGGCGCGCGGGCGCACGCTGCTGTGCGGTCCTCACTACCACTCGGCTCAATGGGCGTTCACCTTCTTCCCGCTGATCGGGGGATCGTCGATCGTGTTGCAACGCTCGTTCGTGCCGGAAGAGACGCTCGAACTCATCGACCGGCACGCGATCACCAACGTCCACCTGGTTCCCACGCAGTTCGTCCGACTGCTGCGCGTCGATGCCGATCGACGCGCCGCGTTCAGCGGCGCGACGTTGCAACTCGTGTTGCACGGGGCCGCCCCGTGTTCGCCGGCGGTGAAACGGCAGATGATCGATTGGTGGGGACCGACGGTCACGGAGTACTACGGCGCCACCGAGGGCGGCGTCGTGTCGATCATCAGCGCAGAGGAATGGCTGGCCAAGCCCGGCTCGGTGGGCAGGCCCATGGCCAACATGGTCGTGAAGATCGTGTCCGACGTGTCCGACGTGTCCGACGGTGACGGGTCGGGCACACCTGGGGCGGCTGCCGGCCCGTTCGAGGAAGGAGTGATCCACGTGCGGAATGCGATGGGAGCCGACTTCGAGTACCTCAACGAGCCCGGCAAGACGGCAGAGGCGCATCGCGAGCCCGGGATGTTCACCCTTGGCGACATCGGTTACTTCGACGACGACGGCTACCTCTACCTCAGCGACCGGAAGATCGACATGATCATCTCCGGTGGTGTCAACATCTACCCGGCCGAGATCGAGGGCGTCCTCGCGGCCCATCCGGCGGTCGTCGACGTCGCCGTGTTCGGGGTGCCCGACGACGAGTTCGGTGAACAGGTGAAGGCGGCCGTGCAGCTCTCGTACGGTGCTTCGTGGGATACCGACCTCGAGGCGTCGCTGGTCGCGCTCGCCAAGGACAAGTTGGCCGGCTACAAGGTGCCGCGCAGCTTCGACGTCGTCGAGACGATGCCGCGCAGCGAGGCAGGCAAGCTGCTCAAGCGGCAACTCCGCACGCCGTACTGGGATGCGGCCGGCCGGAAGATCTGACCAGAAGTCCGAGAGCGGCGCCCGAGCAGATACGTTCGCGACGATTCGCCGCTGCGACACGTCCGACACCTCGGGCGTGGTTCTCGGAGCGTCCCGGTTTCTGACAAGGTGAAGACATGACGAAGGTTCGTTCCTCCGATGGCTCGATGATCGATGATCGGCGAGGTCGTTCTGGCGGCCGCGGTGGTGGCTTCCCCGGACTCGGTGGAGGTGGCGGTGCCGGTGGCTTCCCGTTCCCCATGAAAGCGGGCGGAGGTCTGCTCGGCATCATCATGGTGATCGCGGCGATGGTGCTGCCCCAATTGCTCGGGGCCGGCGGCCCCCCGTCGAGCGGTCTCGCAGGCGGACCGGCAAACGAACCCGGTACCGAGAGCGTCGGTGGCGCCCTCGACACCGATCTCGAACAGGTGCTCGCCGGCGCCACGATCGACGTGCAGACCTACTGGCAGACCGCGCTCCCGAAGTTCTTCAACACGGAGTACCAGGCGACCAAGACCGTCTTCTTCTCGGGCTCCACCGACACCGCATGCGGCCAGGCGTCGGCCCAGACCGGTCCGTTCTACTGCCCGCTCGACTCGCTCGTGTACTTCGACCTCGACTTCCTGGTCGCGCTCGAAAAGCAGCTCATCGGCAAGTCGACCGACCTCGCCCAGCAGTACATCGTCGCCCACGAGTACGGCCATCACATCCAGAACCTGCTCGGTACCAACGCCGAGGTGCAGCGTGTCTCGCAGAGCCGACCCGACCTGGCCAACCAGTACTCGGTGGCGTTGGAGCTGCAGGCCGACTGCTACGCGGGAGCATGGGTGCGCAGCGTGGCCGACCGCGGTCTGCTCGACTCGTCCACCGAGATCAACGAAGCCCTCAAGGCCGCCGAGGGTGTCGGCGACGACCGCATCCAGCAGAAGACGCAGGGCCGGATCGACCCGGAATCCTGGACCCATGGGTCCGCCCAGCAGCGCCAGGACTGGTTCATGCGCGGCTACAACACCAAAGACCCGCGACGGTGCAACACCTTCGACGAGATCATCTGATCGCGGCGATCAGCCGCCGAAACGTCGGTACAGGCGCTCGAGCGGACCGAGCCCGATGAAGCGGCGCCACCACGCAGCCGTTACCAGCGCGATCACCCAGAAGGTCACTGCGAAGACGAGCGCCGTATCGAGCCCGGTGGCCCCGACCATGCCCGCCCGGTCGACGAGTGCCCGGAAGACCAGGACGTGGGCGACGTAGATCGACAGCGTCGTCTCGCCGGCCGACTGCAGCGATCGCACCGGCATGCTCGATCGCCATCGTTCGGCGATGCTCGAGATGAACGCGAACGCAGCGATGGCAGACCCGAGCGTGCCGACGGTGTACAGCAGGCCACGGTCGTACGGTCGAGTCGACCACGCCGCCACCCATGCGAGGTCGTCGGCGCGGCCGCCGGTGACGACGTGGTTCACCAGGTAGGTGATCGCCGTGGTCGAAGCACCGGCCACGGCCAACAGCGGGTACCGAACCCGCGTGACGTAGCGGCCGAGCACCATGCCGGCGGACAAGAAGGCCAGCCACGGCAACAGCGGATGGGTGCCGTTGACGAACGTGTCGAGCAGGAGCCCGCGGGGAGACCGAGAGCCGAGGGTGTCGGGGGACGTGAGCCACTGCAACGGTCGACCATCGAGGTCGCGGGCGACCACCCACCGTTCGATCGCCGCTGCGGCGACGGCCGAACAGGCGCCGACCGCCACCAACCAACGGGTTCGAAGCGTGAACAGCAGTGCAGCCACGATGAAGAACGCGCCGTAGAAGAACAGGATCGTGCCCGGCCAGATCCAATCGAGGACGAACCCGAACGCGTAGAGGAGGACGCCGCGCCGCACCAACCGCCACCGGTCGTCGCGAATGGCCTCGCGATCGCCACCCGTGCGGCTCCGCTGCGTCAGCAGGGTGGCGCCCACGCCGGCGACGAGGACGAACGCTGCCGCGAACCGCGTCGAGAGCACGCCGGTCCACGGATCGAACAACCGTTGTGGAAGCGTGCCGTTGGAGGGTGCGACGGCGCCGATACCGTTCAGGTAGCCGTGGTAGTTCATGATGACGACGCCGACGAGCGCAAGCGCTCGGGTGACGTCGGGGCCGACCAGTCGGGTCCGGCGATGGGCCACAGGCGGCAACCCCGATCGCGACAGCGAGGATCGGAGTGGCGTTGGCGCCGTGATCTCGCCTGCCGGCGAGGTTGCCGCATCGGTGTCGGGATCGACCTCTGGGTCGCTCACGACCACACCACCTCGTCGGGCTGCACCACGATCAAGGGGCGCTGCACATCGACCCAGTCGCCCTCCGCAGGTACGTCGCGGTCGGCTGGAACGAAGCACATGGAGGTGTGCATGTGTGGCGTCTCGATCAGGTCGATGCGCCGCCGAAGGTGATGGAACGGACTGCGGCCGTCGGCCAGGCGGGCCACTCCGTGGCTCGACCCGGCACCCGCCATCACCAGCCAACCGTGCTCGGGCACCGACACGCCGTGGTAGCCGACGGTGTCGCCCGCAAAAACCCGTCGGACGTCGATCACGTCGGCGCCGAGGTGGAGGAACGACTTGTCGCCGTGCCAGAGGGCCGTCCCGCTGCGCAGTTGGAAGTGGCGTTCGGGGTGGCGTTGTGCCAGCGCTGCGATCGCGTCGGCGTCCACATGGCTGACAGATACCGGCACACTCGGATCGAGCGCTGGGAGCCAGGCTTCGACATCGCTCGTCTGCCGAGCCTGGTCGCGGTGGGCGCCAGGCAGCGGTAGGTGCAGGACGTAGGAGTGCACGGAGAGGTGCCGGCGGTGGATCTCCTCGACGAGGTCGGCCAGCGCATCGGGCGAGCAGCCGTAGCGCGCCATCGCCGACAGCAGCTTCACGGCGACCTGGCCTCGATGCGCCGTGAGCGCGTCGAGATGGCGCACGGAGCCCACCGTGGGGACGACCCAGGCCGGGATCGGTGTCGATCGAACCAAAGGGGTGAGCACCAACACGAATTCGTCTCTCTGACGATCATGGGCGAGCGCTTCGTGGATCGTGCCCATCGCCAGGAGATCGCTCCACGACGCGGCGTGAGCAGCGAGCTCGGCACGACCGAAGCCGAACCCGTTCCCCTTCACGACCGGTACCACGGCGCAGGTCGCGCCCAACGAGGCCCGCACCGACGCGACGTGGTCCTGCCAGCCGTGCCGGTCGACGGTGAGCCGCAGAGTCATCGGCGGCCACGGTACCGCGACGGCCACCGTCGAGGCAGCCCCTGGCACGGACGTGTCGGCCCGGTGCGAGGATCGACGCTAAATCCGACTTGTCTGATCGGAATTGTGCCTCTAGCCTGATGTCATGGTTGCTCGTCCGTGGTTCGGCTTTCCCAACCCTGTCAACGAGACCTCGGCGCGACTCGTTGCCGCGGGTGTCGTGGTCCAGGCGATGGCGTATCTGGTGATCCGAGAGTGGTGGGTGCTGGTGCCGCTCACCTTCGGTTTCCTCGCTCGCGTGCTCGCCGGGCCGCGGTTCAGCCCGCTCGGCCGACTCGTCACCGAAGCGATCACCCCGCGTCTGCGAGTCGTCCACCGTTTCGTGCCCGGTCCGCCCAAGCGGTTCGCTCAGGGCATCGGCTTGGTGTTCAGCAGCGGAGCGCTCATCGCCGAGCTGCTCGGTGGCGACACGGTCGCGATCGTCCTGATGATCGGCCTGGCGTTCGCGGCCGGGCTCGAGTCCCTGTGCGCCATCTGCCTCGGCTGCATGGTGTTCGGCCGTTTGATGGCGCTCGGAGTCATCCCTGCCGACGTGTGCGAATCGTGCAACGACATCAGCGGGCGCTTGGCAGCTCGTTCTCGCGAGCTGAGCTCGACCACGTCGTGACGCGAGACCGAGCCCTTGCGCCTCGCGAGCGTCAGCTCGGGTCGCGTGGCGGCCACGCCTCGAACCTCGGCAACAGCGCTGCGGCCGACCGCTGTCTCCACGCCCCAACCCACACACCGGTGCCGTAGGCGACATCGTCGAGCAGGTGCAGCGCCGCGTACCGCGGCAGGTCGAGCCGCAGCGGTGACGAGCGCTTCGCGGCGCGCCGGTCGATCGCGATGGGGACGATCATCGCAGCGAGCAACGTGGCTCTGGCGCGGCGCGAGGAGATCGCAGCGATGAGCGCGATCGGCCACCATGCTCGGGTGAGCGTTGCAGCCCACAACCTGCCCGCGTAGAGATTGCCCAGGCCGGCGAGGCGAAGTGACTCTGCTGCCGGGAGCTGCGGCAGTTTGCGCACGAGGGCGATGGCTGTGCCCAGCCCGATCGTGACACCGACGACCGGGAAGCCCGCAGCGATCGGTGCCCACGCGGCAGCGCTCCAACCGCTCATCCGCACGGGAGCCAGCGCGCCGGGATGCCGTTCGGCGAGAGGCGCGGCCGACTGGCCGTAGTGGAAGCGCTGCGCGATCCAGGCGCGAAGTGACCGACGGGTGCGATGCTCGGCCACCACGCTCGGCTCGTACCGGCACCGCCAACCCGCCGCATGGAGTCGCCACACCAGATCGACATCTTCTCCCCACCGCAGGCGCGTGTCGAAGCCCCCGACGGATCGAACGGCTTCGGTTCGGCACACGATCACCGCCGCAGGCACGTACGACACCCGAGTCGTCGGGGCGACCCGGGCCGGCTGATCACCGAGGTCGAGCGGAGATCGTTCGGCCTCGAAGCGGGCGAGGGGGCAACGGGAGTCGGCAGCGCGGATCCGTGGCGCCACGAGGGCGACCAGCGGGTCGTCGAACCACGCGAGCAGCGATGTGAGCGCGTGCTCGTCGATCTGGACATCGTCGTCGACGAACGCCACGAACTCGGTGGTCACCTCGGCCAGACCAGCGTTGCGGGCTCCGCCCGGGCCGACGTTCACGCCGAGGCGCACGATCTGCGCACCCCGCGCCACGTCGGCGGGTGCGAGCGGTGGGGTCGACGCATCGTCGACCACGATCGCACGGTTCGACCAGCCAGGACGAGGTGGGTGAGAGCCGGGTCGAGCGCGCAGCGATGGAGTGACGATGGTGAGCTGACGTCGATCGGACGCCGTTCGGAGGAAATCAGGGGAACGAGGATCAGGGGAACCAGGATCGGCGGGACCCGGATCAGCGGAGTCGGCTTCGTGGAGGGGGTGGACGATCCCGCTGTCGACGAGGCGATCGATCAGCCGACCGACGGCGGTCGTGCGCACCTCGACCGACCCGGTCTCTTCGAGAGCGCGCACGATCGCCGTCCCGCCAGGCGACAACGTGAGCAGACGCAGCGGCGACCCTCCGATGACCACCGGTCCGTCAGCGGGCCGACGGTACGACGCGTCGAGGCGCAGACGCATGCGTCGCGGCCGCTCCCCGGCGTCGCTGCCCCGACCGTCGGCCGAGTCGCTGGTCGAGTCGTTGGTCATGGGGAACGCGGCCGCCATGCATCGACGGTCGACACGAGGTCGTCCACCAGGAGGGCGAGGAGCGCGTGGCCATGTGCCGCTGTGGCTTCGGTCGGGTCACCGAGCACCCCGTTCGGGCTCACGGACCGCACGCCATCGCGCCGAAGGTCGTCGATCAGTTCCCGCACAGGCTCGCGACGGCCGGCCACCGCCCGATCGAGTCGCACCGAGTGTGGGGCGATTGCCAGCATCAACGACGTCTCGGTGTGCCCAGCGTGAGCGTCGGCCCCGGCGATCCGAGGCCACCATGCCAGAACTCGCCGACCCTCCGCCGTGCAGCGCTCGACGGCTCGATGGACTGCCGACGCGTTGCCGCCATGTCCGTTCACGAAGACGACGCCTGCGGCCCAGTCGGCTGACCGGACGAGTTCCACCAACACCTCGGTCATCGCATCCGTGCCGATCGACAACGTGCCGGCGAAACCGGCGTGTTCGCCGCTTGCGGTGATCCCGAGAGGTGGGGCGACCACGAGGTCCCCCCACGACCCAGATCGCACACCGGCAGCGACGGCGGCCAGCCCATCGCAGAGGGCGATCGCGATGCGGGTGTCGGTGTCGAGTGGGAGGTGTGGTCCGTGCTGCTCACACGATCCGACGGGAACCACCACGAGCGGTCGCGTCGAGGCCGTGGTCGATACGTCCGACCAGGTGCGATCGCCGAGGGCGCTCGACCGGGTCATCGATCTGTGGTCGGCGTCGTCGACGCCATCGATCTGATCGAGGACCGCGTCGTCCGGATGTCCCGTCATCGCAGGTCACGATAGTGGCGTCGCGCACGCCAGCGCGGTGGGCGCAGGGCCCGTTGGCCCTGGGTCCGACGGGCCGTCGACCGGCCGAGCCGCACCCTGCGCGTTCCAAAGTCGCGGGCTGAGCCGATCGGATCATTCGATGGCCCACCCATTGTGGTGGCAGGGAGGAGGTGCCACGATGCTGCGATGCGTCCTCGTGGCCGTCGCGGGAGACGGGTGCTCGATCTCAAGGAGCCGATCTCCGTGGCGCGCCTGATCGGGCGTTTCGCCGTCGCCGGGGTGGTCGTGCTCGCACTCGTGAGTGCGGTGACGGCGGTCGCCAGTCTCCGCATCGGCACCGATCAAGCCATCGCCGATGCCCAACGCGTCACCTTCACCACCGGCAAGGGCATCATCGAGCCGCTGCTCGACTCCGGTCTCGTCGCTCAGGACCGGGTCGCGCTCGAACGGCTCGATCTGGCGGTGCGCAACAACGTGTTGGCGGGATCCTTGATCCGAGTCAAGATCTGGTCGAGCGACGGCGTGATCCTCTACTCGGACGAATCCCGCCTCATCGGTGAGCGGTTCGAGCTCGAGGCCGACAAGTTGGAGCTGCTCACCACCGGAGAGGCGAGCGCCGAGGTGAGCGATCTGTCCAACGCCGAGAACCGCTTCGAGACCGAGTCGAAGCTGCTCGAGGTGTACCAGCGTCTCGAGCTGGTCACGGGAGAACCGGTGATCTACGAGGCCTACTTCCGGTACAGCGGTGTTGCGGCGGTGGGGCGCAAGCTGTGGACCCAGTTCGCTCCGATCGCGATCGGCGCCCTCGTGTTGCTGCAACTGGTACAGGTGCCGCTCGCGTGGTCGATGGCCCGTCGGTTGCGAGCCGGTCAGCTCGAGCGCGAGCGACTCCTTCGTCACGCCATCGAGGCGTCGGACAACGAACGTCGTCGCGTCGCCAGCGACCTCCACGACGGTGTCGTCCAGGAGTTGACCGGGATCTCGCTCGGTCTCGCTGCGCTGGGGCGTGGAGAGGTCGTCCCACCAGCGCAGGTGGTCGAGGCGTCTGCGGCCATCCGCAACAGCATCAAGTCGCTGCGATCGTTGCTGGTCGAGATCCACCCTCCCAACCTCTACGAGGAGGGACTCGAGTCAGCCGTCAGCGATCTGCTGAGCGGTCTTGCCGCACGAGGCGTGGAGACGGAACTCGCGGTCGACCTCGGAACCGCCGAGTTGCCGCGCGACGTCACCGCACTGATGTACCGGACCGCACAGGAGGCACTGCGGAACGTGTCGGCCCACGCCCAGGCCCAGCATGTGCGGGTCGATCTGCGGTTGTGCAACGATCGCCATGTACGGCTCTCCGTCGACGACGACGGCCGTGGGTTCTCGGCGGAACAACTCGCCGATCGAGGTTCGGAGGGACACATGGGACTGCGATCACTGGCGGACCTGGTCGCCGACATGGGCGGCTCGCTCGAAGCCCGGTCGTCCCCGGGGCGAGGCACGAGCGTACGCGTCGACCTCCCCGTGCATCGACAGGACGCGGCATGATCCGCGTGGTGGTCGTCGATGACCACGTGGTGGTGAGATCGGGCCTCGAGCAACTGCTCGCCACGACGACCGACATCCAGCTCGTGGGAACCGCATCGAACGGCCTCGAAGCACTCGATGTGGTGGAGACCCTCGACCCGGACGTCGTGCTGATGGACCTGTCGATGCCTGAGCTCGACGGTGTGGAGGCCACCCGGCGGATCAGCGAGCGATTCCCTCGGACCCGGGTGTTGATCCTCACGTCGTTCTCCGACCAGACACGGATCCTCGACGCGCTCGCTGCCGGCGCGGACGGATACCTCTTGAAGCACGCCGAGCCCGACGAGATCGCTGCCGGTATTCGCAGCGTGTTCGAAGGCGGCTCGCCGCTCGATCCGAAAGCAGCCCGTGTGCTGCTCGAGTCGCGGCGGACCCGGCGACATGTGGTCCATCTCACCGACCGCGAGCAGGAGGTGCTCCTCCTCGTTCGTGACGGGCTGGCCAACAAGCAGATCGCTCGTCGGCTCGGGATCAGCGAACGCACCGTGAAGGCCCATCTCACGAGTGTGTTCCAACGGCTCGGCGTGACCGATCGCACCCAGGCTGCGATCTGGGCAACTCAGAACCTGGACTGACCTACACCGGGAATCTCCCGGCGAGGATCAGCCGCTGCCGCTGCCGCTTCCGCTGCCGCTGCCGCTTCCGCTTCCGCTTCCGCTTCCGCCGGCCGGCTTTCCGCTCGTCGCAGGGTCCGTGGTGACCGACGGTGTCGAGTCGACGGTCGCCGACGGTGTGGTGTCGGCGGTGGTGCCAGGGTCGTCCACCCCGTGATCGTTCGGAGTCGATGGCGTCGATGGGATGATGTGATCGGATGCGTCGCCCGTCGGACTGGAGCTGTTTGGAGCAGTGCTCGTCGTGATGCCGGGCACCGACCCGCTGCCCGATCCACCGGTGGATCCACTCGAGCCAGTCACGGCAGCGGGCCGCGCGGCCGTGATGGCATCGAGCGTCGACGGCGGTGCCGGCTCTGTCGAGGTGGACTCGATGACAGCGCCCGCCGCACCGTCTTCCGGAACCACGCCGACGACCAATGCGAACGTCGGGTCGGCGACGACCACTCGCTCTGCGCGGGCCGAGGGGGTGGTGTCGCCGGCCGTACCGGTGGGAACTTTGCCAGGGTTCTGCCACACGGACTCACTCGTCGGGTGGCCGAGGCTCGGGAACAGCGATGCGTTGACCGCGCCGACCGCACCGATCGATCCGGCACACGCAAGACCGATCAGGGTCGCATTGGACAGCCGACCCAGCGACCGGCGTTGGCTGGACGCTCCGCGTGCCGTCTCCTGGGGAAGTGGCACTTCACCGTGGCGGCGCGGGCGAGAACTGACCAAGGTGAGCCGTCCATCCCCGGTCGCCGTGCTGGCGCGAGGTGTCCACACGTGGTCACGGGGACCAAGGTGGTCGTCGTTCACACCGTGCATCGCGTCAGTGTGCACGATCAACTGCCTGCACGACCATCGGACGATGGTCGTAGGACGCCTGGCCGCCTGGCCGCCGTGGTGGGTCGACCATGTGGACGCTCATGTCACGTAGCCCCATGCACGCAGGACAGCGATCATCCGCGCCGCGGCGGCGCGTGGCTCGAGCACCACCGTCTCGCCACGGACGGTCGATGTTCCGGCGTCGGTGAGACGGCGGAGTCGATCGAGAGGATCGTCGCCGTCCGGTGCCGGCATCACCCGAGCTCGAGGACGATAGGGGGTCACGATGGCGGGTGCTCCGTGGTGGTGCGCGGGCGGGGTGCGCACCACCTCGATCACGGCATCGTGGCTGGCCAGGGCACGGGGCAAGGGGGCGCGACGGAGCGTGGCCAACGATCCCTCGACCGACAACACGCATGGTGTCGGCACCTCCAACAGCTCGCGACGACCACCGTCGAGCCGTCGAGTGGCGTGGATCACTGCGTCGTCGGGTGCATCGGCGACGTGATCGACACCGACCGCCACCAGTCCGAGTGCCTGCGCGACACGGCGGTGGTGGGCGATGAACGCGGGCACCGAACCGCTGCCGCGATCGAGTGAGTAGTCGCCGCACAGCACCACCGTCGCGTCGGCGAGCAGCTGCGCGAGTTCGAACGCGACATCGCGCGAGTCGGCATCAGCCGCCATGTCGAGGCGGACGGCGCGAGTCGCTCCGGCTGCAATCGCGTCGCGCAGCGCTCGTTCGGCGCCGACCGGTCCCGCTGCGAACGCCGTGACCGATGTGTGGCGAACGTCGGCCAAGCGCAGGGCGAGCTCCAACGCGGCCCGGTCGGCCGGCGACACTCCTGCAAATCGGTCGTCGTTCGCGTCGGGCCCGATCGACCCGCCGTCGAGGGGGGCCGCTGTCCACTTGAGGCACACGGCGATCATCGACGGACGGTCCCCGACACGGGCACGGGCAGGGGCACGGGCACGGGCACGGGCAGGGGCAGGGGCAGGGGCAGGACGTGTGTCATGTGCGCCGGAACACGACGCCGTGCCCGCCATCGGGATACGTCCAGCTGATGGCACCCTCCTCGTTGCAGACCAGGTAGCACGCCCCACATTCGAAGCACTGCTCGTAGTTGAACACGATGCCGCCGTCGCTCGTGGGGACGAACAGGTTCGCGGGGCAGGCGACGACGCACGCCTGCGCGCTGCAGCCGTCGCACCGGTCGCTGTCGACCACGATGTGGGCGCGCTCGTGCACGTCGAAGCGCACGGTGTCCATCCGATCCTGGAACGAGATCTCTGGCCAGGTGTGGTCCCGCTCGATGTGCGTCATCCGAAGCTCCGCAGACCGTCGAGGCCGTCGCGTGCCAGGTCGCGGCGGCGGATACCCAATCGCTTGCGTTCGGAGGTGACGATGCGGCGAAGTCCTGGCTTGGGATCGGGGTTGTCGACTCGGAACATGCGCTCGGCGACACTCGTGATCAGTTCGGGGTACAGGTGCTGCACCCGGTCGCTGAGCACCAGGTGGGGGGCGCGCTTGAGCTTCCGGTGGTCCTTCAACACGAAGGTCTCCGACAGGCGCCGC
>JAYSLK010000731.1:0-1556 GCA_043725585.1 Actinomycetota bacterium | reverse complement strand
GCCGCGCTTTTCCCTGATCTCCTCGAACAACCGGCTCGAGAGACCCCCACCGAGGACGTGGTTCACGACATCGAGCGCCTCGCGCTCCGGGTCGGTTCGGTCGAGCCCGCGCCCGCCGATCACGACGTGCACCTGTTCGGTGTCGTCGTTCACGCTCACGTTCGTCCCGCTGCCCGTGGGCGCGATGCGGCCCACTCGACCGTCGCCGGGCCGCACATTGCCGAACGCGCTCGTCACCATCGACACCATCTCGTCGTGCCCACGAGGCCCCGCCACCGACACCACCATCGACCCGGCGGTGTAGTGCTGTTCGAAGAATGCCCGCACCTCGACAGCGGTCAGCGACTCGACCGTCTCGGGCGTGCCGGCGGTCTCGCGTCCGAGCGCGTGATCGAGGTACAGCTGCTCGGCGAAGAGCCGCTGCACCACATCGTCGGGGCTGTCGTCGTCCATCGCGATCTCTTCGAGGATCACCTGCCGTTCGATGTCGACGTCGCTCTCGCGCAGCGCTGGACTGGTGAGCACGTCGCCGAGCAGATCGATGCCTGCGACTGCGTGGCGGTCGGGAAGGCGGCAGTAGTACGCCGTGTACTCCTTGGTGGTGAACGCGTTGATGTCGCCGCCGAAGCGGTCGATCGTGCGCGAGATGTCGCTCGCGCTGCGCCGATCCGTGCCCTTGAACAGGAGATGCTCGAGAAAGTGGCTCGCGCCACTCATCGCATCGCTCTCGTCGCGGGCACCGATGGCCACCCAGACGCCGGCGGCCACCGACAGCGTGCCAGGCACGCGTTCGGTGGCCACCGTCAGGCCTGAATCGAGTTGTGTGATCCGGAGATCAGTCAACGGTTCTGGTACTTCTGTTCGCCGTTGACAGATCAGCGGTGACGCCGGCCGCCACGATCGCCACCGCGATCGTTGCCGCGACCGCGGCCGCCACGGTCTGCACCGCTGCGCTCGCCACCACCCGCACCGGCATTGCCGCCGGCCTCGCCGCCGGGGCCGAGATCGCCCAGTTCGCCGGCGAGCTCGGCATCGAACGCGTCGTCGAACGACACGACGTCACCGACCGGGGCCGACGACCCACTGGAGGAACCGCTCGACTCGCGAGACGACCCGCCCGAGGAACGGGGGGCACGGTCGCGGGGAGCCGAGTCGCCGTTCGAGGACGACTCGCCGTTCGAGCCACCATCTCCCTCGCCACCGGCTGCCGACCATGCGGCGGTCGGGGTGAGGCTGACCTTGCCCTTTTCGTCGATCTCTTCGACCACGACCTCGATTTCCTGACCGAGCGAGAGCACGTCTTCGACCGAGTTGATCCGCTTGCCGCGGCCCAACTTGGAGATGTGCACCAGACCGTCACGACCGGGGAGGATGTTGACGAAGGCACCGAACTTGGTGATGTTGACGACCTTGCCCATGTAGGTGGCGCCCACCTCGGCCATCGGCGGCGACACGATCGCGAGGATGCGGGCCTTGGCCTCTTCCATGCGGAAGGCCTCGACGGCACCGATGGTGACGATGCCGACCGAGCCGTCGTCGTCGACGGCGATGTCGGC
>JAYSLK010000730.1:0-2391 GCA_043725585.1 Actinomycetota bacterium | reverse complement strand
GAACCCTTGGGTGGGCATGCGCCCGTACTCCTCACCGCCGAGGCGGCTCGTGTAGACGATCTGCGAGGTCCACCCGTCGGGCAGGTTGAGCGCCGCCATGGCGGCGTGTGCCTCGGGGCCCCATGCCCGCACGATCTCCATCGTTCGCGTGTTGATGTTGCGCGCCTTGGGATGGATGGCGGTGCCGGGGTGTCGTTCGAAGACGATGGTCCGCACACCGTGGCGGGCGAGCTCGATAGCGATGGCGAGGCCGACAGGACCAGCGCCACACACGACGACCGGGATTCGTGTGCCGTCTCTTGACTCCATGCATGCACCTCCGATGACGACGGCGACACGCGCCGTCCTGCGTCGTACAATGATATATCGATGATCAAGTTGCCGTCGGAAGTTGATCGCTTCCGGCGATCCTGAAGGTCGCTGTCGCTAGAGTGAGTCGTGATGACGACTCGTGCCTCGACGACCAAGCGCCGGCCCGACGATGTCGGAGTGGCGATGGTTGAGGCTGCCTGCCGGCTGCTGTCCACCGAAGGCCCCGAAGCCCTCACGACCCGGCGGATCGCGGCCGAGGCCGGCACCACCACGATGACGCTCTACGCCCGCTTCGGCGACAAGGACGGTGTCGAACAGGCGGTCATCGTGGAGGGCTTCACCCGGCTGAAGGCGGCGTTGGAACGCGCCGCGAAGCGGTCCAAGGAACCAGTCCAGGGGGTCATCGCCGTGGCGCGCGCATACCGACGCTTCGCCAAGGACAACCCGGCGTTCTACGCAGCGATGTTCCAGCGAGCCGGGCGAGCGGTGCTGCCCACGGCTGAAAGTCACCGCCTCGGGACCGAGACGTTCGATGTGCTCGCCGGCGTCGTGCAGCGCGCCATCGACGCCGGCTTCGTGCACGACGACGCCGATGTCGTCGCCCGTCGGGTGTGGGCGATGTGCCATGGCACGGTGTCATTCGAGCTTGTCGGGCTGGGTGCCACACCGACCACGTCGGATGCGTACTTCGACGGCTCGATCCAATCCGTACTGGACGGGCACGCCGCCCGCTGAGCCTTCAGCGGCGAAAGGCGATGAAGACAGGGATCTGGCGGTCGGTCTTGGCCTGGTACTCGGCGTAGGGCGGGTACGCAGCCACCGATCGCTCCCACCACAATGCCTTGTCGTCGCCAGTCACCTCACGGATCGACACCGCGAACGGAGTCGGCCCGTCCTGCACCCACACGTCATCGGGGTGAGCCAACAAGTTGTGATACCACACCGGATGGTTCGGGGCGCCGCCCATTGACGCGACCAACGCGTACTCGCCGTCGTGCTCGACTCGCATCAGCGGTGTCTTGCGGACTGCGCCGGAGCGGGCGCCCTTCGTCGTGACCACGATGATCGCCATGCCTGTGTCGCGCAACGTGTTCGCTCGCGTGCCGCCTGATGCCTCGTACTCCTCGACCTGATCTCTGACCCACTCCCACGGGCTGGGGGCGTACTCGCTCGATTCAGACATGTGTCGACCTCTCTCATATTCGGTGTTCGGTTCGCTCCTACGATACCATCCTCAACGGCTTCTACTTGATCGTCGGTATATCACTGGAATAGCCCGGCCTTGGCCGAGAGTCTCGGCCATCGACTGAGAGGACGGCATCTTGAACATCTCGATCATCGGTGGCACCGGCACCATCGGCACCCACGTGGTCCGCACGCTTGCCGAGCGCGGCCACACCCCGATCGCGCTGGCCCGCTCCGAGGCGGCCGCACAGGCCATCCGCCAGCTCGGAGGCGTGCCACACGCAGGTGGCCTCGACGACCACGACGCCGTCCGCAGCCTCGTTGCCGACGCGCACACCGTCCTGCTCCTCACCGGCAACGGCCCCGACCAGGTCCGCCACGAATGCGCAGTCGTCGATGCCGTGGCCGGCACTTCGCAGGCGACGATCGTGAAGGTCTCCGTACCCGGCGCAGCCGCCGACTCGCCGTTCGAGATCGGCAAGGTGCACCACACCATCGAGGAACACCTGCGAGCGTCCGGTCTCGCCCACACGATCGTGCGGCCGGGTTGGCTGATGCAGAACGTCGCCCTCGTCACCGGCGGCATCCGCGAGCGCGACGAGCTCGCACTACCCATCGGCGACGGTGCCGTCGCCGCAGTCGACGCCCGCGACATCGCGCTGGTCTGCGCCCTCCTTCTGGAAGACCCCACCCGTTTCGCCGGCAGCGACCACACGCTCATCGGAGCGGCCGACATGACCCGCACCTCGATGGCCGCATCCCTCGGCACCGGGACCGGCCGACCGATCGTCTTTCGCGACAGCACGCTCGACGAGTTCGCCGCCACCCTCCTCACGAACGGCACACCAGAAGCAGCCGTCGGTGATCTCGGAATGCTCTACGACGTCATCATCC
>JAYSLK010000729.1:0-4705 GCA_043725585.1 Actinomycetota bacterium | reverse complement strand
CTGCTCGAGTACCTGAAGCCCAAGGTGCCGGTGAAGCGGATGGTGTTCCACGAGATCACCAAGAGCGCGATCGACCAGGCCGTCAACAATCCTCGTGGTCTCGACTACGGGCTGGTGGATGCTGCGGAGACCCGCCGCTTGCTCGACCGCCTGTACGGCTACGAGGTGTCGCCGGTGCTGTGGCGCCGCGTGAACCGCGGCTTGTCGGCCGGTCGCGTGCAGAGCCCGTCGGTGCGGCTCATCGTGGAACGCGAACGCGAACGGATCGCCTTCGTGACCGCCGATTACTGGGACATCGATCTGCTCACGGGTACGTCGCCGGCCTTCAACGCCACCCTGGTCGCCCTGGATGGGAGCAGGGTCGCGACCGGCAAGGACTTCACGTCCGACGGCCATCCGAAGAAGAACGTGGTGGTGGTCGATGAGGTCCGCGCTCGCGTCCTCGCCGACTCGCTCGGTTCCTCGCAGTTCACGGTTCGCTCGGTGGAAGAACGGCCGTACCGCAGCACTCCGAAAGCACCGTTCATGACCTCCACCCTCCAACAGGAGGGGGGCCGCAAGCTCAGGCTGAGCGCATCACAGGTGATGCGCCTCGCGCAGGGTCTGTACGAGCGTGGCTACATCACCTACATGCGTACCGACAACGTGGTGCTCAGCGGAGAGGCGCTCGGCGCAGTGCGCGCCGAGGTGAGCCGTGGCTACGGCAGCCACTTCCTGTCGAGTGCGCCTCGCCAGTACTCGAGCAAGATCAAGAACGCGCAGGAGGCCCACGAGGCGATCCGGCCCACCACGCCACTTCGCACCCCCGATTCGCTGTCGGGCGAGCTCAACGGCCAGGAGATGTTGCTCTACCGGATGATCTGGCAGCGCACGCTCGCCTCACAGATGGCAGACGCCGTCGGCACCACCGTCAGCGTGCGTCTGGGCGCGGTCGCCCAGGTCGGCGGCGCTGCGACGGATGCCGAGTTCGCTGCCAGCGGCACCACGATCACCTTCGCCGGTTACCGCCAGGTCTACGTCGAATCTGCCGACGACGATGCAAGCGACGCAGCCGAAGACGAACGAGAGGCACTGCTGCCACCGCTCACTGTCGGAGCGCCCGTCACCGTCGAGCGCCTCACCCCCAACGGCCACAGCACCAGCCCTCACGCGCGCTACACGGAGGCGTCGCTGGTGAAGAAGCTCGAGGAGCTCGGCATCGGCCGGCCCTCCACCTGGGCATCGATCATCCAGACCGTGCAAGACCGCGGGTACGTGTGGAAGAAGGGCCAGGCGCTCGTTCCCACGTGGACCGCGTTCGCCGTCGTCGGGTTGCTGGAGAAGCACTTCGACGATCTCGTCGATTACGCGTTCACCGCCCGGGTGGAAGAGGATCTCGACTCGATCGCTCGCAACGAGCGCGGCAAGGTCGATTGGCTGCAGCACTTCTACTTCGGTGATGCCGACGAGCAGCAACCCGGTCTCAAGCGCCTCGTCGCCGAGAACCTCGACCACATCGACGCTGCCGAAGTCAACACGTTCCCCATCGGGCTCGACCCCGACGGCAACCTGATCGTGGTGAAGCCAGGCAAGTACGGGCCGTACGTGAAGCGCGGCGACGACACCGCCAGTGTTCCCGAGGATCTGACCCCCGATGAACTCACGGTCGCCAAAGCGCTCGAACTGCTCTCCCTGCCGAAGAGCGACGAGCCGATCGGCGAACTGGAGGGCCTGCCCGTGTTCGCCAAGAACGGCCGGTATGGCCCGTACGTCCAGTGGGGCACTCCCGACAACCTGCCGCCAGGGCTCGAGAAGCCCAAGATGGCGAGCCTGTTCAAGACGATGACGCTCGACAAGGTCAGCGTCAGCGACGCGGCCGATCTGTTGCAGCTGCCGCGCACCCTGGGCACCGACCCGGCCGACGGCGTGGCGATCGTCGCCAACAACGGTCGCTATGGACCGTACGTGCAGAAGGAGAAGGACTTCCGCAACATCGCCAACGAAGAACAGTTGCTCACGATCACCCTCGAGCATGCCCTGCTGATCTTCTCCCAGCCCAAGGTGTTCCGTCGCGGCGGCGGAGCGAACATGGCGGCCAAGGGCCCGCTGCGCGAGTTCGGTGTCGATCCGATCAGCACCAAGCCCGTGGTGGCGAAAGACGGCAAGTTCGGCGTGTACGTCACCGACGGCGAGACCAATGCCTCGCTGAGCAAGGGCGACCGCCTGGAGACGATGCTTCCCGAGCGCGCGTACGAACTGCTCGCGATCCGCCGCGAAGCGATCATCGAAAAGGGCGGCCCCGCCGCGAAGAAGGCCCAGGCGACCAAGAAGGCCAGTGCGACTGCACACCGCAGCATCGACTGACGTCGACCCCTGGCACCTGTCACCCGGCCGCCATCACGCCGATCACACCCACGAGGACCAATCCGCTGGCGATGTACTCGCGTTGACCGTGACGTTCGCCCAGCCACCAGTGCGCGACGGCGAACGTGATCAACAACTCGACCTGGCCGAAGGTTCGCACCCTGGCGGCGTTCTCGAGGGTGAAGGCGAGCGCCCAACACGCCGAGCCACAGACGCTGAGCACTCCCACGATCGAGCTCGACCGCCAGTTCACCACCGCAAGGTGCAGTTGATCGCGTTCGCGCGCGGCGAGGTAGCCGCCGTGCATGACGACCTGCATCGTGTTCATCACCGCGAGGGTGAGCAACGCTCGGGCGATCACATGGCCATCGTTGTCCTGGCCGTCGATGAGCGCTCGCGAGGCGGCTCGGATCGCGACCGACGCGAGGGCGAATGCGCCACCGGCGGCCACACCGAACAGCACCGCCCGGTCGCGCACCTCGAGAACGCGTCGTCCACCAGCCAACACGACCACGCCGGCGAAGCACACCAGGGTGGCCAGCCATCCGAGCGGGCGTAGCGGTTCGCCGAGGAAGACGAGCGAGAACACCGCGACCTGTACGACCTCGGTCTTGGTGTAGACGGTGCCGATGGCGAAATCGCGGGAGTCGAACGCTCGGATCATGAAGATCGTGCCGACGATCTGAGCCAGACCGCCGACGGCGATGATCGGCCAGAACCGGACGGGCGGGACGGGCAGTCCGTCGATGGAGCCCACGGCGACGACCGCCAGGATCGCGATCGGGGCTCCGTACAGGTACCGCACGAATCCGGCACCGCTGACCGACAGCAACGAGCGCAACCGTTGCTGCGTCGCTGTGCGAGCCGTCTGGAAGCACGCCGCAGCGATTGTCACGGCGATCCACACGGCTGTCCTCCTGGCGTCCGAATCTCATCTTGTGAGATGTTTATCTCATGTTCAGCCTACATGGCACGCCGCTAGCGTGCGACCCGGTGAACGGGTCGAGTTGCTACATCGCCTTCGAAGGCGCCGAGGGTTGCGGCAAGAGCACCCATGCGGCGCGCCTCGCCGCCGAGCTCGATGCCGTGCTCACCCGTGAGACCGGCGGCACGGCGGTCGGCGCACGCATCCGCGCGATCCTTCACGACACAGCCGTGACCGACCTGGTCGACCGCGCCGAGGCGCTGCTCACCGCTGCCGACCGCGCCCAGCACCTCGAGCAGTTGGTGTTGCCGGCGTTGACATCCGGGCGTCATGTGGTGAGCGATCGCACGGTCTATTCGACCCTCGCCTACCAGGGCTACGGCCGCGGACTCGATGTCGACGAGCTGCGCCACATCAACCGCTGGGCGATCGGCGGTCACTGGCCTCACCTGGTCCTGCTGCTCGAGGTCGATCCGGCGGTGCAGGCCGGCAGGATGCACGGGCGAGAGCTCGACCGGTTCGAACGCGAGAACGACGACTTCCACGGCCGAGTTCGCAACGGCTTCGCGCGGATGGCCGCCGACGATCCGGAGCACTGGTTGCGGATCGACGGCAACCCCGGCATCGACGAGGTGTACACGTCCATCCGTCGTGCCGTTCGAGAGCGGTTGGGCATTTGATGGTCACCGCCACCTCCAGCGTGTGGGACGCCGTCGTCGGCCAAGAGCGTGCGGTGCACCGCCTTCGGTCGAGCGTTGCCGATCCGGTTCACGCTTACCTGTTTGTCGGCCCTGCAGGCTCCACCAAGGATCAAGCCGCACGGGCATTCGCGGCTGCCTTGCTGGCTGGCGGAGACCACCCCGACCATCGCTCGGCCCGGCTGGCCCTCGCCGGCGAGCACCCCGATGTGCGCGAGGTACGCCGCGTGGGCGCCGCCATTGCGAAAGAACAGATCGAAGACATCATCCGCGCCGCCTCGCTCGCACCGGTGGAAGGCGACCGCAAGATCCTGATCCTCGAAGAGTTCCACCTGCTCACCGCCGACGGTGCAGCCAGACTGCTCAAGACGCTGGAGGAGCCGCCGGCCAGCACGGTGTTCATCGTGCTCGCCGATCAAATCGACTCGGAACTGGTGACGATCGCGTCACGGTGTGTTCGCATCGAGTTCGTCCCCATCCCGGTTCCGGCGATCACCGATGCGCTGGTGAACGAAGGGCACGACCCCGACGCATCGGCATCGGCCGCGGCCGCGTCGGCCGGCAACCTCGACCGAGCTCGCGTCTTGGTGAGCGACCCAGGACTCGCAGCACGCCGCGCCGCCTTCGCGGCGATTCCCACCCGCCTCGACGGCACCGGTTTCACCGTGGCCACCATCGTCGAGGAGATCACCAAGCTCGGCGACGAGGCGACGGCGTCGCTCACCCCGATCCACGCCGC
>JAYSLK010000728.1:0-5020 GCA_043725585.1 Actinomycetota bacterium | reverse complement strand
CCGCCACACGCTCAGGATCGAGCCGGTGCTCGGCCCGGTGGGTTCCGGGCGCCTCACCGGTACGGACGCGGTCGCCGATCGCACGCCGCTCGGCGGTCTGGAACGACCCGAACGTTCGGCGGAGCAACGGCAGGGTCTGGGTGAACGCATCGGACGCGAGCGTGGCCATCCATCGATCGATCACCCCGAGCAGCAGCGGATCGTGCACCAGCACGGCGCCTGAGCCGCCGAGAAAGCCTTCGACGAATGCGGCTGCATCGAGTGGCATCGTGCCGGCCGACAAGTGGCGCGACACGCGCACCTCGGTGTCGGCCGCGTGGAACACGCCGGCGTCGGCCAGGACGCGCGTGGCCACTCCTTGCAGGAGCCCGTGCACTCGCTCGCGACCTGCGATTTCGGCGAGGGCCCGGTGCATGGCTTGGAGATGTTCGTCGTCGCCGAGCAACGACAACGCCGATTGGGTGTCACGTAACAACACGGCCAGCGCCGCCGACTCATCGTCGTCGATGCCCACACATGCCGCCACCAGCCCGGCCACCACCCGCGACACGATGCCGCCGATCACCCGCTGCACCGCCCGAGCGTCGGTGGAGCGCACGTCGCCGTAGCGGACCGTTCGGGCCAGCGGCGGCACCGCTTCCATCAGCCGGGCCACATCGGCCGAAAGTGCAGAGCGCTCGTCGACGAACTGCAGCACGGCAGGCACGACGTCGTGGAGGCCCGCCAACAGGCAACGCTCGAGCAGCACCGTGAGTTCGCCCAGCGAGGATGCGCTGACCGCCTTCTGCAGCACCGCAGCGGTGCATGCCGTGATCACGGTGGTGCCGAGCGCTGACGATTCGATGATGCGCAGCTCGTATTCGGGTTCCCACCGCAGTTGCCAGGTCTCGCGGAACGTGCCAGCGCTGCGGCGACCCTCGGTCTCGTGTCCCCACGGGATGTCGAGCAACGCCAAGCGGTGCAGCAGCTGCGAGCGTTGCAGGTGCAGCGCCTGGCGAAGGTCGAGCTCGATCTCCTTCTTCGCGCCATCGGGCTTGAGCCGGCATCGCTTGAACTCGGCGTTGAGGCTCTTGGCGAGCGGCACCATCGGGGTGATATCGGGCACCGAGCCGAGCCTGTTGCCGACCACGAGATCGTTGGAGATGAGCCTCATCGGCGTGTCGGAACCCTGGCCGAACACTGCCCGGGCTGCGTCGTCGACCTCGCTGAGACCGGCGAGTGGTCGGTCGCGCAGCACCGCCAGCGCATCGGCGAGCCGGGTGGCCTCCACCACGTCGGCGGCCGATGCCGGGTGATCGGCAGCGCGCAGCACATGGGCTGCTTCGGCGAACCAACGCGCGACGACATCGGGCCCGGCGTGGGAGTAGAGATGGTGGTACCACCCCGGCGCAGTGACACCGGCGCCGTAGCCGGTGGCGCTGGCGAGGCGTCGATGGGTCCACGGCACCCAGGTGACGACCGACTTCACCTTCGGCACCCCGCGCAGCGTTGCCGTGTCGTACTTGGCCTGCTTGGAGTCGAGCGCTCGCTCGAGCGCCGGCACGTGCCACGCTCCGCAGACCACGACGATGTCGGTGAAGCCGTCGGCCACGGCCGTGCGGATGCCGGCGCGCATGTGCGCCTCACGTCGCCGCTCGCCGACCGCAGCCGGTTCACCTGTCGGCTCTAACTGGGCTCGGAGCGCAGCCATCGCTTCACCGATCGCAGCGAACGGGCCCTCGTCATCGACCCCTCCGGGCACATCCGAGCCCTCGGCCTCGTCACGGTGGGGCTGCAGCCGGTGCTCGACGACGTCCTCCCACCAACGCTCGGCGTCGTCGTAACCGGCGGCCGTTGCGAGTTCGCCGATCGGATCGATCGGACGCCGGCCGACCCCGGACGCCGGCTCGTGCAACTCGAGTTGCTCGGGCCGGTCGCTCGCCAGCGTGTGGCGAGATGGCACGTCGATGAACCGCACCGGGATGTCGGCCTCGAGCGCCCATCGCAGCGCCACCCACTCGGGACTGAACGAGGCGAACGGTGAGAACGTCGCCCGTTCCGGCCGATCGGCCACGTAGGCGAGCATCGCGACCGGCGGCTGCATGTCGTCACGGCCCGCCAGCGCGAGCACGCCGTCGGCATCGGCCGGCCCCTCGATGAGCACGATGTCGGGCGCCGACTCCTGCAGACTTCGCTTGACGGCGCGCGCCGAACCCGGACCATGGTGGCGGATCCCGAGAAGGCGGATGCGAGCGGCGTTCGTCATGGGGCTGTCGAGGTGGTTGATCGTCGAGCGGTGCGAGCAGGTGAACGCAGATCGCTCAGAAGGTTGCGATGGAGTCGAGGTACTCGCGCCAGACGATGGCGTCGTGCACCGGGTCGCGAACGACGCTCGCCTCGATCCCGCCGAGCAGGTCGTCGAAGCTCACCCGACCGTTGCCGAGGTGCACGGCCATCGACATCGACTGCACGATCACCGAGATCGCCTCGGCGGTGCTCATCGTGCCCGACGGTGTCTTGTACTTGATGCGGCCGTCCTCGCTCTGACCGTGGCGCAGCTCGCGGAAGACGGTGACCACGCGGCGGATCTCATCGGCGGGTGCTGCCGCCGGCGGCAGCGAGAGTGCCGCACCGAGCTCGGCCACGCGCTGGCTGACGATGCGCACCTCTTCGTCGGCCGTCGCGGGGGTCGGCAGCTTGACGGTGTTGAAACGGCGTCGGAGCGCGCTGGACAACTCGTTCACACCGCGATCGCGGTCGTTCGCCGTGGCGATGAGGTTGAAGCCCTGCCGCGCCTGCATCTCGCTGCCGAGCTCGGGGATGGGAAGCGTCTTTTCGCTGAGCACCGTGATCAATGCATCCTGCACCTCGCTGGGAAGACGGGTGAGTTCCTCGATGCGCACGATCGAACCCTGCTCGAGCGCTCGGAACACCGGCGACGGCACGAGCGCACCGGCCGATGGTCCCTCGGCCAGCAGCCGGGCGTAGTTCCAGCCATAGCGCACGGCTTCCTCGGCGGTGCCGGCAGTGCCCTGCACGAGCAGCGTGGAGTTGCCGCTGATGGCCGCAGCCAGATGTTCGCTCACCCAGGTCTTGGCCGTGCCGGGGAGCCCGATCAACAGCAGGGCGCGATCGGTGGCGAGGGTGGCCACGGCCGTCTCCATCAGGCGCCGCGGACCGATGTACTTGGGGATGACCACGGAGCCGTCGGCGAGCGTGCCGCCCATCAGGTAGGTGACCACCGCCCAGGGTGACAGACGCCAGCGGTGCGGGCGAGGCCGGTCATCGGTACGTTCGAGCGCAGCGAGCTCGTGGGCATAGGCCTGCTCGGCGTGGGCCCGGATCACTCCGCCGTCGAAGGCCGGCGTGATGGGCTGGGCGGGCCCGGGCGTGCCAGGCAGGGGCGAGGACTGTTCGGTCATGTCGGGCCACCAGGTGAGGAGGTTCGGTCGGAGAGAGGTGCGTGTGTGAACCCGGCAATGGCGGCCGCGGCGTCGTCGGCGATGTCGCTCGCCAGGGGGAGACGGTGGAGGTTGTCGAACTCGCGGTGCATCTCGTGGCGGAACTCGGCGACTGCGAGCACGTCGCGACGGGTGCGTTCGATTGCGGGATCGAAGCCGATTCGTCCGAGCTCGACCACCAGCGACGGCAGCCACACTGGATCGATCGCTGCAGCAGCGAGGCGCATCTCGGGCGCGGTCGCCCACGTGGCCATTCGGTCGTAGAACACGTTGAGGATGCCGGTGACGACCGCCCCACTGTCGGGTGGCCGCAAGGGGACGGTGAACGGTGCCGATGTCGCCGTGGCGGATGAGCCTGCCACCTTCACTCCCAACTCGGGAACGACCTCGGCCAGCCATGCGGCCCGACCTGCCGCCAGCCTGCGCACCGTGGCGTCGAGCGCCGGATCACGGCGTCCTTTCAGCAAGAGAGCCGGCAACGACATCCAGGGCAGCTGCACACCGGATGATTCGCAGCGCTCGAACCACTCGGGCAGCAGCAGGTCGTGGTCGCCCGACAGCATGCGAGCCAACCGAACCGCACAGGCCGCGGGGCACGACGGGCGGGTGTCGGGCGGCGCTGCCGGCAGCACCACGTGTGGCGGTGGCTGCGGGCACGCACCGGCGCGACGAGCGACGACCACGGCGGCGGCCCGATCGAGCAGCGCAACCGCCGGGTCGCTCGCTCGCGCCCAGGTGTCCCAGCCGGGCAGCGGTTGGGGTGCCGGCCGGCGGTCGGTGCCCAGCACGGCGGCGCCCACCAGGGCCGCCCACTCGTCGGTGGCCGACGTGGCGAGCGACGCCGCCGCGGCTGGCGAGGCGGACGGGTGTGCCGCGCCATCATCGGTGGCGTGGGGATGGTCGTGGAGGAGGTCGCTCACAGCAGCACCAGTCCACCATCGGCCCACACGGTGAGCGGCAGGACGCCGTCGGCGCTCAGCTCGCCCATCACCACGATCGGGCGACCACCGCTGATCGCGACCAACTCGGCGAGGCGCCAGAACCCAGGCACGACAGGCATCGCTCCGGTGGCGTCGGCGAGAGTCCAGCGTCCGTTGCCCACCGGCAGCGGCACGACCCGCACGAGCACGGGATACCGCTCGAGCCACGGCTCGGAGGCCATCGCCCAACCGGCCGCGCTCACGGCGTCGACGACGGTGCCGGGCCGCGGGGCGACCGCGGCTCGCTGGGGTTCGTCGTGCACCCGGCCGATGAGGGCGCGGAGCGCAACGGCTCCGGGGTACCAGTGCACGTCTGCCAGGAACTCGGTGGCCACGTCGTGTTCGGTCGTGACCTCGTTGCCGAACGCCCCGAAAGCCAGCAGCATGGCCCAGGTCGTGGTCGATCCGCCGTGCTCGGTCGGACCCTGGCTGGCCAGCCAGGTGCGCTGCACCGTGATCTTGTCCTCGCGCACGCGGCTCTCGCCCAACACAGTCCAACGGGCGGTGGTCGGCACGCCGGAAAGCACGTCGTCCTTGCTGATCGTGAGGCCCGATGCTGCGTGCACGCCATCGGCGAGCTCGATCGGCAGTGTCGACGTG
>JAYSLK010000727.1:0-2977 GCA_043725585.1 Actinomycetota bacterium | reverse complement strand
CGCGAACCCGAGCGCACAGATCGGGCCGCCGCGTGAGCAGTCGGCGCGTGAGCACCAGGATGTCGTCGAACGAGAGGCTGCCGCTCTGGTATCGACTGTGGGCTTCCTGGAGCACCAACGGCACCAGCAGATGCGTGAGATGGCGAACGGTGGCGTCGTGCACGATCGACTTCACCGAGGCGAGACACCGCTTCACCTCGTCGCGTGCTGGTTTGCCATCAGCACCGCCGGTGCTGCGGAGCGGGGTGGTGCTCGGCACCGCAGCGAGGGCCTCGACCATCGTCGTCGCCGCCGAGCATGCGTCGACGCCGGGCAGCAGGTCGGAGATCAGGACGCGCAGCTTCAGCGGCACGTCACGATCTGCTGCGAGCTCATGCACGCGCAGCAGCGCCTCGCGACACGCTTCTCGCCACGGTGGTGGAGGTGTGAGGACGAGCTCGTCGAAACGGTCCCACTGCTGGTCGACCAGCTGGATCAATGCGTCGACATGACCGATCCCGTTCTCGGCCACGATCATGTCGATGGCCTCGCGGAGCGCCGCATCGTCGAGTGCCTGCACCCGATCGAACATCCGATGCCTGATCCGCAGCGCGCGGTCGCGAACATCGGCCCCGGACAACAGCTCGTCCTGAGTGGAGAACACCGGCGGCAGACCGGACTCGAGTGGGTGCCGGCGCAGGATGCCGAGACAGAAGGAGTGGATGGTGCCGACGGTCATCCGCTCGACATCGCCCGTCATCGTGGCGGGCAGCTTCGCCCTGAGCTTGTTCACCAGGTCGCGCGCCGCTCGTTCGGTGAAGGTGATCGCGACGATCCGCGACGGGTCGCCGCCCCGAGCCAACACCTGTTCGAGCCGCCGGATCAAGGTCTCGGTCTTGCCGGCGCCAGCGCCTGCCGACACGACGAAGGAGGTGTCGATGTGGTGGATCGCCTGATCGCGCGCCGACTGGTCGGCAAGTTCGGGCGTCGCGAACAGGTCGAGCTGTGTGGCGCTCACGAGTCGACCGCCTCGGGTTCGTCGCGGGGGAGATCATCGTCGGCGAATTCGCCGCTCCACTCGATCAGGCGCTGGTTCGCCTCGAAGGTGCCGAGGCCGTCCGGCGCGCAGACCGGGCACCCCCAGGTGCCAACTTCGCCCGGCTCGAAGCGCCCGTGCTCGATCGCGTCGGCGATCTCGGCCAGCCTTCGATGCAGCTCGTCACGGACGTCGGGTGTGAGCTCGAGCTGCACGTCGTCGGCTGCCTCGGGGCGACCGACGAATCGGTAGCTCGATGCGGTGACCGGTTGACCCGTCAGGTGCTCGACGGCCCATCCGTAGAACGCGAGCTGAAGTTTGTCTCGGTCGGGCCCGAGAGGAAGCAGGGTGTTGATCTTGCGGTACGCGCCGTCGAGGCCGGACTTGAGGTCCATCACCCGGATCGTGCCATCGCGGAGTCGATCGAGCCGATCGATCGAGCCGCTGAAGCGAACGCGATGCGATCCGTCCTCGGACACCCACTCAACCGGAGGGCGGGCCTGGTCGCTGCGCCGTCCGAACGCGAACTCCGCGGCCACCGGGATCACCTGGTCGTGACGTTCCATCTCGAGGCCGCGGCCGATGGCGGCCAGGAGCTGAGCGCGCCGGGCGCGCCACATCTCGGGGTGGCCCAGATGGTGCGCGGTGAGCAGAGGTGTGGCCACCTCATCGAGGATCTGCTCGGCGCGGGCCGACATCGCGCGGGCGTCGTCGGCATCGATGATCCATGGCGTGTCGGCGCCCGGGTGTGCCGTGATCCACTCCTCGATCAACCGCTCGAAGACCACGTGAATGACGGTGCCCTTCTCGCGGGGCTCGATGTCGGTGATCTCCGACGGGTCGGTGTCGTCGACTCGAGCCTCGAGCACACGCGTGACGAAGTACTCGAGCCCACACGTCACCCACTGTTCGAACGAGGTGATGCCCACCTCGACCTGATCGCCATCGGTGCCGACCTTGGTGAACGGGTGTGCCCGACCGAGGTGGCCGACCTGGCCGTCGAACTCACCCGGTGCTGCCTGGGCGCGAGAGGTGATGGCCCTGCGTCGGCGCGACAGGCGAGGCGTGGTGAGCTCGGGGTGCCTGGTGAACCACTCGTCGGCGTCGAGCCATGCGGTGTCGAGCGATTGCATCTGGGCCGCGTGCGATGCAACGTGTTCGTGCACCGCAGTCTGGGTGGTGAGCAACGGCGACGGGTACAGCTCGCCTCCTGCACGCACGTCCCATCGCGACCAGGTGACGGTGACCGACACGGCTGCGCCATCGAGCGCGGCCAGCATCCCACGCTCGTCGCGCAGTGGTCGATTGGCCGGCCCGGTGAGCACGCCCAGCGGCTCGGCACCGTGGTTCCGTGTGAGCACCAGATCGTCTGCCACGCGGCCGGGCAACAGGTGGTCGTTCGCTCCGAGCACGAATGCGTGATCGAAGACGGCGCCTGTGGCACCGACGATCTGATCGACGAACACACCGGCCCCCTTGCTCTCCGTCGTGATCACATCGGTGTCGAGGAAGGCATTGACCAATCGGGCCAGGGTGGTGGTGCGCAGTGCCAGGCCGAACTGCTCGATCTCGGCAAGGATGCCGAACACGCCTTCGAGTTGTTCGGCAGCCTCGCGTTGCCACGTGGGGTACCCGACCCATGTGTCGAGGCGCCACTCGACCGTGCCGCAATGCGTGGTGAACCACGATTCGAGCGCCGTCGCAACCGCCGACCAACTGTTGGCTGAACGAACCGAATCACGGTGGAAGCGCTGCAGCCTCACGAAACCGATCAGCGACCGGTGCGCTGCATGATCACGATGTTCAGGATCTTCGGGCAGCGCGGCCTCGAACACCGACCAGTCGCGCTCGCCCACCACACCATGACGCTGGGCCAGTCGGTTCCAACGATCGGACCGTCGGGCGAAGGTGCGCACGATCTCGTTGCCGTCGTCGTCGGACTCGGCGTTGCGGCCGAACGGC
>JAYSLK010000726.1:0-3361 GCA_043725585.1 Actinomycetota bacterium | reverse complement strand
GTCCCACTTCGGGAACGCCTTGGCGAACGCCTCCTGCACCACCTCCTCGGCCTGCTCGCGTGTGTCGACGAGCAGGAACGCCGTCCGAACGAGCGACGGGTACAGGCGCCGGTAGACCGCAGCGAGGTCGTCGACGGAGGACTCCGCGTCGCCGAAGCTCGTCGGCTGGGGACGCTCGCCGGGATGCGCCCTCGAGCGGTCGTTGCCGGAACCGGCACGCACGGGTCGAGTCACGACCTCGCGGGCGGTCGCTTCCACGATCTCTCCCCGGCCTTCGACGGCCAGGCGATCGAGTCGGGGGTCCACCGCGCGCGTCCCCGACGCGAAGCCAGGATCCAGCGGGCCGCGAGGTTCGGGGTTCACACCGTTCACACCTGTCCAGAGCCTCGGGACACCGCTTCGGTTCCCGATCGTCGGGGAGAGTTCGCGCGGATCCAGCGCGGCGCCGAAATCAGCCGACGCGGCGAGCGCCGCCACCGCGGGCGAGCTGCTTCTTGTGCTCGATGAAGTCGACGAGGACGTAGTCGCCGAGATTCTCGTTCGTCGTGAAGAAGGCACGGCCACGATTGATGCTCGTGAGCCTCTCGATGAACGACTTCAGCGAACCATTGGCATCGAGCATGAAGGTGTTGATGCGGATGTTGTCGCGGGTGCAGCGCACGACCTCGCGCAGCGTCGCCTCGACGGTCTCCTGCACGGGCGGGTAGTTGAAGAACACGTCGCCGCGGGAGGTGATGTGGGCCGTGGGCTCGCCGTCGGTGATCATGATGATCTGCTTGGTGCCGGTCTGCTTGCTCAGCAACTGGCGAGCGAGCGCGAACCCGTGCTGCATGTTGGTGCCGTAGACGAAGTCCCAGCTCACCTCCGGCAGCTGCGCTGCGGTGAGGATGCGAGCCGTTTCGCTGAACCCAACGATGCCCATGTAGTCGCGGGGGAACTGCGAGGTGATCAGCGAATGCAGCGCCATGGCGACCTTCTTGGCCGGCAGGAAGTTGTCGCGCATCGGCATCGACAGCGACAGGTCGAGCATCAGCACCGTCGACGACTTGGTGGTGTGCTCGGTGCGCTCGATCTCGAAGTCCTCCGGTGACAAGCGCACCGGAGTCTCGGCGCCGTTGCGGCGAACCGCATTGCGGATCGTTCGCTGGAGATCGAGGTTGAACGGGTCGCCGTACTCGTACTGCTTGGTCTCGTAGGTGCGTTCGTGACCCTGACCGAATCGGTCGAGCTGGTGCTGGCCGGTCTTGTCCTTGTCGAGCTTGCTGAAGAGGTCCTTCAACGCGTTCGAGCCGATCTTGCGCAGGCCCTTGGGGGTGAGCTCGAGTCGGCCCTCCTTCTGTTCGATCAGACCGGCCTCCTGGAGCATCTTGGTGAGCTCGGCCAGACGTTCTAGCGACTTCGCCGCGTCGTCGCCCATCAGCTCACGCACTCGGTCCATGTCGGCCTCGGCCAGCGCGCCGGGGTTGGTGGCATTGCGCAGCAGGTTCTCGAGCTGATCGAGGTCGCCGAGCTCTTGCATCGTCTGCATGGCCTGGCCCATGCCCATCGGTTCCTGACCATCGAAGTCGTAGCTCTGGTTCCACTGCATCTGAGGGAACATGCCGCGCAGGTTCTGACCCAGCTGATCCATCTGCCAGCGCAGGTCCATGTCCTCCATCAGCTGATCGCTCAACTGTTGCAACTGTGAACGCTGCTCGGGAGTCATCGAGTTGAGCATCGCCTGCATCGCAGCCATTCGCTGGGCCATCTGTTGCAGCAACTCCTCGAGGCTCTCGGGGTTCTCGGGGAAGAAGTCGCCGAACTGCTCCATGAACTGTTCGAACTGCGGATCCTCGCCACGCTGCTGCCGCTCGATCATCTCGTTCAACGCGGCCATCATGTCCTTCATGCGCGCCATGTCCTCGGGAGACATGTTCTGCACGGCGCTGCTCATCTGGTCGACCATCTGTTGCATCAACTGTTCGCGCAGCTTGTCCATCAGCTGCTCGAACCGCTGCGCTGCCTCGGCCGACTCGAAGTCGTAGGCGCTCAGCTCGCGCACCTTGCCGGCGAGGTCGTTCGGCAGCATGTCGAGCCGGAAGTTCCGGTCGTCAGCGGAGTTCTTGGCGGCCTCGGCCCGACGCTCGTCACCGCTGTGGACTGCCTCGGTGGTGGCGTTGTCGATGGCGTGGCGTTCTTCGTCTACGATGTCGTTCAGTTCGTCGGCGATCTCCTGGTACACCCCACCCAGATCGGAGCGATCGAGGCGATCCTGGCGTTCTTTGCGGAGCTTGTCCATCAGCTCGCGCAGCCCTTGCATGCGTTCGCCGTTGCGATCGTTCATGCCTTGCTGCATCAGCCGGCGCAATGCGCTGTTGATGTCGCCGTGGTACAGCAGATCGTCGTTCAACTCGTCGAAGAGGGCATCGGCATCGAGGTCGAAACCCTTCTGCGATCCGTCCCAGCGCGAGTAGGTGAACCGAGCTGCCATTCCAGGACTGTACCCCTGATCACCGTGCAGCGCCCCTGCTGGACCCCGGTCATCACCGAGGTGGCGAGTACGCCCGATCACGGTGGGCGAGCAGTTCGAACTCGCCGAGACGGGCCACGAGGAGCAGGCGTGCCACAGCACCGAGTCGACGCCAACCCGGCTCGCGGTGACCGCGAGCTCGCCACAGCACCGGATAGGCCCTCAACGCCCACACCAGCCGGGCCATTGCCGGCAGCCGACGGATCCGGAGCAGCAGGGTTGCGATGCCTCCGGGCGACGGCGGTTGGTGCACCGACAGCAGCAGCAGCGGCCGATATCGGGCGAGCGCCGAGCCGAGGGCCGGCACGACGGCGAACTCTCCGCCTTCGATGTCGATCTTCAACAGCACGTCCCGGCCGGACCCGCCGTTCACCCCACCGACGCGACACGCTCCCTCGAACGCTCGACGTGCTCCGTGCGTCACCACCTCGATCGCCTCCACCCCCCTGGATGTGCCTCTGGACGCGGCTCCGGTTCCGGCACTGGCTCCCGTGACGAGTGCTGACCGGGCGTTGCCGAGACCGACCGACGAGGCCAGGTGGGCTCGACCGTCCTCGGCCGCCCACGCCACCTCGTCGACACGAACGAGTTCGCTCGCTCCTGGGTTGGCCGCCACATGTCGCCTCAGGACGTCAGCAGCGACAGGATCGGGCTCGATCGCCACCACCGACGTGCCGTGCGCCGCGGCCAGAAGCGAGAACGGCCCGATCCACGCGCCGACGTCGATCAGCAACCCGCCGGGTCGGGCCCAGGGGCACAGCACCTCCACCGTCGCCGGCTCGAACGAGCCGGCGGAGAGCGCCGACCAGAAGTCGCCATAGCGCTCCTCGCCGGTGTCGACGACCCGCAACT
>JAYSLK010000725.1:0-2254 GCA_043725585.1 Actinomycetota bacterium | reverse complement strand
CGACTGCTGGCACTCGGTGATCGGTGGCTCGATGGGCGGCATGCAGGTGCTGGAGTGGGCCATCACGTTCCCGCAGCGCGTGCGATCGATCGTGCCGGTAGCCACGTGTGCACAGGCCACGGCGCAACAGATCGCCTGGGGTGCCATCGGACGCAGGGCGATCCGTCTCGACCCGAACTGGCGGGGTGGCGACTACTACGACGCCGAGCCGGGGGAGGGGCCGGCCGAGGGCCTGGCCGTCGCTCGCATGGTCGCGCAGGTGACGTTCCGCAGCGACAACGTGTTCACCGATCGCTTCGGTCGCGAGCTCGCCGACGGAAGCGAGTTGAGTGGGCGCCTCGATCTGTGGCAACGATTCGAGGTCGAGCGTTACCTCGACCACCACGGCGAGAAGCTCATCCGGCGTTTCGATGCCAACAGCTACCTCACGATCGGCAAGGCGATGGATCTCCACGACGTCGGCCGTGGGCGAGGCGGCCTGACGTCGGCGATGTCGCGCATCAGGGTGCCGACGCTCACGATGGGCATCTGGAGCGACATGCTCTATCCGTCGTACCAGCAGCGACAGATCCGTGATCTGTTGAGGGCGCAGGGCACGCAGGCCGACTACCTCGAGATCGACTCACCGCACGGCCACGATGCGTTCTTGATCGAGTTCGATCAGGTCGGTCCTCCGATCGGGCGATTCGTCGAAGCGTTGGCCGGAGAGCGCTGAGCGTCGTGCCGGCGGTCGTGGACGGTCAGCGGCGCCCGATGAACTCGCGGAGCTTGGGCGCCATCGGGCTCTTGGCGGGCAAGCGAACGGCCAACATCGCCGGAACACCGTGAGGATCATGACCGCGCAGCAAGAACACCGACCGATTGTGCGGCGGGGTCTCGCTCTCGGCGACGACGCGCCACGAGCTCATCGATCGCCTGAGGCGCTTGCGTTGGTCGACGAGCATCTCGCCGTTCGACTCGACCAGGATCTTCGTTTCCCGAAATCGACCCACCGGATCGCCGCGCTCGGTGAGCAGCTGGGCGTTGCAGAGGAACCGGGAGCGGTCCTTGGCAACCCAGTGCGGCTCGATCCGGAAGCCCAGCCATGCGAGGCCGGCCATCACGGCCACGGCAAGGACGAGCCAGACGTACTCCACTGGTGCATCTTGGCATGTGAGTCGTCCGATCGTCGCCGGAGACGGCCGATTCGCCTCGATCTCTCGAGACGAGTGACCGCGACCGAAGCACCCTGATGAGCAAGAATGGCCCGATGCTGTTCAGCCGTGTCGCCCCTCGATGCCGACAGCGCGCTGCCGGACGGGCAGGTGCTTCGTGAGCGGGCTGTTCGCGATTCGTACCTCAGCGGTGCTCGGCGCTGAGCTCACCGAGTCCCAGGCAGCGCTCAGGGTGTTCCTCGCCGCTGGGGGTCTCGTCGTCGCAGGGCTCTCGCTGCTGCTGCTCACGATCTGGTGGTGGCGCCACACGCGACCCGAACCGCCAGCGCTCGGTCCGCTCGAGGTGATGGGTGATCGAAAGTGGGCGACAGCCCCCGATTCCGAGCGTCGCCGTCTGATCGAGGAGTTTCGGCCCGTCGGCGCCGAGCCGAGCAATCGAGTCGTCGATCCCCAGCCGGTCGATCTGTCCATCCTTGCCCGCGACGCACCGCCCACGTTCGACGACCTGCGTGAGCCCGTGGTCGATCCGGAAGCACTCGAGATCGCGACGTCGTCAGCAGTCGAGGTCGAAGCGAGTGAACCCATCGAACCGGTCGAGCCAGGCGAGCCGGTGCTCACGAGTGCGCAGGCCGAGCCCCCGGCGTCGCCGGTCGATGGTGACCTCGATGGTGACCTCGATGGGGCAACCGCCAAGGCCGCGACTGCGGTCACGTCGCTGCCGGAGTTCCGTCTGCCCGTCATTCCCGACGCGAGCAGCGATCTCCCTCGGCTCGCCGATGGTGACGACAAAGTGGCCATGTTCGCGCCGGAGTTGCCGGTCTCGCCCAACACCGGCAGCTGACGCTGCTCGACGCCGATCGCTTCGGCGTCAGCCGTGACGGCGATCGCGGACCTGCGTGCATCGGCATGGAGCACGCCGCGGCGAGCGTCGCCGGTACGGTAGGGGAATGGCCCAAGGTCTCGATGTCGACGCGATGCTGTCCAGGTTCCGTGAGCGTGCCGCCGCTGTGCGCAAGCGGCCGCTACCTCCGGTCGCCGGTGAGGAACGCCAGGCGTTCATCGCACAGGCCAACACCGACTTCATGGACTTCGCGATCATC